>JAEYWQ010000292.1 GCA_023428885.1 Bacillota bacterium | reverse complement strand
GCTTCTGCTTCATAAGTGTTTTCGACACCTTCTGCCTTTAATCCAAATGCTTCACTGGCCTCTGGAATCAACTTATGGGTGGAACCACTCTGTTTGTACCAATAGCCCTTTTCATAAGCCCATGCACTCATTTGCACAGGATCAATTTGGGTATTGGTCATACTAGAGATTACAATCGACATGGAAGTTGGTCCACAGCCGTATTCTTCTATGGTATCTTCTCCACCATAATACTTTTGTGCCCATCTGGCATCGGTCTGAGCATAATAGGTGATATCACGAACTCCTGTATGTTGAATTAATTGTCCTTCTTGGGTGTTTGCTAACAATCCTATAAAATCATTGCTCATCCCCTGTGCAAAGGCAGGTACGGAGGAACTTACCGTTGACTGTGTGGGATCGATCACCGTTTGTGTTGGAAGCTCTACCCCTGAAGCATGATCTTCTACTGCAACGGTTGGACTTATGCTTACGTCAGAAGGATTCGTGATAGCTTCTGTTGGAGTGGTATTCTCTGTAAGATAGTTATCCTCTGGCAACACGGTAATGGAATCGATAGACGTTGTGACTCCACCAGCTGTGGCTGTCGTCGGTATCTCACTTGGACTTGCTTGATCTACAACGTTGCTAGGTGTTGACTGTGCTTCCTTCTTCTGATCTGTTGGTTCCTTCTTTCCTACTAAGATAATTACTAAAATACAAAAAATGATTACCTGAGAGAAAATAATTCGGTTAAGTAGGTACTCCCTTCGTTTTCTCTTTCTTTTCATATCAATTCTTACTCCTTATGTCTCGCTACACTCTGTGTTATCCCAGGCTGTGCTATCTTTAAGTCTATTCAATCTGTGATATTAATGGTGTTTTAGAATTGGTACGCATCTCGATGATAGGTGCACCTTTTTTCTCAATATAATCACGTGTAATCGTTACCCGGCCAATGGTATCATCTTTCGGTATCTCATACATAATATCTAACATAAAGTCTTCAATAATTGCACGTAGTGCTCTGGCTCCGGTTTTCTTCTCTAAGGCCTTCTCTGCAATTGCCTCTAAGGCTGATTCATCAAATTTCAATTCTACTTCATCTAGGGCTAACAACTTCTGATACTGTTTTAAAATCGCATTCTTTGGCTCCACAAGAATCTGAGTTAACATTTCCTTAGTTAATCCTTCTAGCGCATAAAGCACTGGCAGACGACCTAAAAATTCAGGTATCATTCCGAATTCTCTCAAATCTTCAACGGCTACCTTCTGGAATAAATTTGGATCATCATCATACTTATCCTTTAAATCAGCTCCAAAACCAATTGAGGACTGTTTGTTAAGTCTAGCTTTTATAATCTTATCTAAATCTGGGAAGGCACCTCCACAGATAAAGAGAATATTCTTAGTATTAATCGTGGTTAATGGCACCATGGCATTCTTACTGGTAGCTCCAACAGGAACCTCCACTTCACTGCCTTCTAACAACTTTAGAAGACCTTGCTGTACGGATTCTCCGCTAACATCTCGGTTATTGGTACTCTTTTTCTTTGCAATCTTATCAATCTCATCAATAAATACGATACCATGTTCTGCTCGTTCTACATCATTATCTGCTGCTGCAAGTAACTTTGATAATACACTCTCTACGTCATCGCCAATATAACCAGCTTCAGTAAGAGAGGTAGCATCTGTAATTGCTAATGGCACATTCAACAATTTAGCCAAGGTTTTCACAAGATAGGTCTTACCACTACCAGTTGGTCCAATCATTAACATGTTGGATTTTTCGATTTCAATGTCATCTGCCGCTTGTTGAGCAACTCTCTTATAGTGATTATAAACCGCTACTGAGATTACCTTTTTCGCATGAGACTGACCAATCACAAAATCATCTAGCTGCGCTTTGATAATATGTGGTGCAGGTAGCTTCTTGATATCAATCGGAGCGGTTTTTGCTTTATCAGACTGTGATGCTTTATCTTCCTTTTTCTTTAACTTCTGCTTATTTGGTATCTCTGGTTGAAATCCAAACCCCATCATGGCTGGATTAAAACTCGTACCGTCCATAAATGGACTATTGCCGTGGTTCATGGTGTCGAAGGTCTTTTGCATGCAATCATTACATATAGTTATATTTCCAGGTACATGCATCATCTTCCCAGCTTTACTTTCTGGTCTGCGGCAGAGATAACATATCTCTTCAAATCTATTTTTATCCTCTTTGGGATCAGTGGTATCTTTATTTATCTCATCACTCATTGAGCGAGTCTCCTCTCTTATTAACTGTTATTTCTTAAGATATATCCTAACAGAAAATCATATGCAAGTAAAGTTTAGCTTTTCTTCTTAAACTCATTTCCACACCTTGGACAACGAACCATAATCATACCCTTGCCCTTTGGAATACGTATCTTTTGTTTGCACTGTGGACAAGTAAAAATATGATGTGTACTGCTAGCTTGCTTATTTCGACGAAAGATATTTTTGATCTTGCCAATCAGCTTCATATAAGCTGCATTTTCTTTATATCTTGCCTGATGATTCCTAGAAAACATACGCACATAACAGATGATCAAACATGCTAACCCTATCATATATAGTATAAGCGTCAAACCAAAATTAGATGCTAGTATACAAATAAAAGCTAGCACTAACAGCATTCTATTAAGTTGGTCATTACCATATCTACCTATCATAAAACGACCAATCATTTCTCTCCACCTCATAAGTAAGCCTCCTTAATATTACTTGTGTTATTACAACCGTTCAAACTTATAAATCATAGTATAAAGCCAAGTATATTTTATAATTCATACTAATCTTTCCATCATAATAATTCAAATTAAATTTTCATTAATTTAATTAAGAACAAGAACGGCCATTGTTTCCAACAGCCGTTCAAACTAATACGCGTTCTTATTAATAAACCCTTTGAAGATCGTTAAGAATAGAATCTTAAAGTCAAGTCCAATAGACCAGTTCTCAATATAATAAAGATCATGTTCAATACGCTTACGAATGGAAGTATCTCCCCGATATCCATTGATCTGTGCCCAACCAGTCAGGCCTGGGCGCACTTGATGTTTAATCATGTATCTCGGAACTTCTTCCTTGAATTTTTCTACAAAATATGGTCGTTCTGGTCTAGGCCCTACCATACTCATGTTTCCTATTAAGATATTAAACAACTGTGGAAGTTCATCAATACTAGTTTTACGAATTATCTTACCGATTTTAGTTACTCTGGTATCGTTCGAGGTTGTCCATGCTTTCTTTTCTGAGCTTTCTGTTTGAACTACCATGGAACGGAATTTGTACATCTTAAATTGGCGATTGTGTAAGCCAACTCTAACTTGGGAGAAAATAATCGGACCAGGTGATGTAGCTTTAATAATAAGTGCAACAATTAGCATTGGAATCCCAAAGATAATGATAGCCACAAGCGAACCTATAATATCCACTGTTCTTTTTAAGATACGATTTACATAGTTGTTCAATGGAACGTTTCGAATATTGATTACTGGTAGTCCATTCATATCTTCCATCACCGGAATGGTTGGTATGATGTTATGATAATCTGGAACAAACTTGGTATGAGCTCCTGATTTCTCACAAACACCTACGATATATTCTAATTTGGCGTACTCATTAATACTTAAGGTAACTGCAATTTCATCCAGCTCATTTTCAGCTAAGATTCGTTCTAGTTCATCTGTGCTTCCAATCACTTTCACACGCTTATACATCGTGCCAATCTCCATGCTGTCATCTAAAATACCATATACATGATAACCCCACTGCGGATTTGCTGCAAGACGGTCCAGATAACCTTCTGCTGCACGGCTGTAACCTACGATAAGCACGTGTTTCTTATTAAATCCTCGCTTACGGAATTCACTTAACACTTTTGCTAAGATTAAGCGGAAGACAATATCATAAAATATGCTCATGACTGCAAAAACAGATAAGAACCAACGTGATACTTCATTTTCTCGAATGATATACAAAGCAAAAGAAAATGCCATGATACCTAGCGCATTTGCTTGTACTAAGTTCCATAATAAAATACGCTTACTTCTGCTTCGCTGTGGCTTATACAAATTACAAGCAGAATATAAAATAATATAAACTGGTACTAAGAAATATAGGTATTGTAACATTGGGAGCAGATTATAATAACCTTCTTCTGGAGCAATCCTTGCTATTCTCCACTGACCCAAAACCTTAAATCTTATAAAATAGGCAGATATATAGGCAAGAATTACTAAAATTCCATCAATAATTATATGGATCCGGTTAAAAATCCTTTGATTATCTTTAATCATTCTATCCTCCATGATGTTTTTTTCTTGCATATGTTTATGTTATAATAGCATTCATCAGATTCATACTCATATTTTGTTATTTATATAAAGTCATCCTAAGAATACTAAGACATTATGTCAAAACTATAACATCAATTTTAAAGTTTCCTTAAGATTTCTTAAGAAAGACACAATTTCCCACATTTTTAAATATTTTTTCACACTCTCGTCACAAACTATTGTTATACTAGCCACATAAGAAGTAGCTGTTTCAGTGCTAATTCTTCATTATATACATTTTATTTTAAATTACAAGCTAAATTTTCAATAAAGGAGTAATGATTATGTCAGAGGAAAACAGAAATCAAACGACTTACACCTTCTGGGCTGAGCAGGTGAATCCATCTCAAGTCATGAATAATTCAAGTACAGACACTAACACATCGAATCCATACCAAACAAACAATACACACACGTATTATCAGCCCTATCAGCCACAAGCTCAAATCCTTCCACCACAAGCTCAAGTCCTTCCACCAGCCCCTGAGGTTTCCTTTGAACCTCCAGTAAAGAAGCGTGGTAAAGCAAGAAGATTCTTTGGTTTCATAGGAAAAGCTGCTGTCTTTGGTATCATAGCTTGTCTTTCCTTTTATGGAACTTATCGACTCATTGATGGTGATGACAAAGCTTCTCTTAGTACATTAAATCAGGGATCAAAAGAACGATTTGATTTAAATCTAAATCCTTCCGACGCTGACATCCCTTCGTCTTCTATCTCCACCAATGTAAATATTCAAAGCACGGATATCTCCAACGTCGTTGAGGATACAATGCCTGCCACAGTTGCCATAACTAGTACTTTTAATACTTCTTCTTATAATATATGGGGCTATGAATATGGTGGTGAGAATACCGGCGGTGGTTCTGGTATTATCATCGGCCAAAAGGACGAAGAACTCTTCATCGCGACCAACAATCACGTTGTGGAAGGAGCTACTAAGATTATGGTAACCTTCATCGACGGTTCTGAAGCAGAAGCAGTGATCCGTGGTCGTAATTCTTCTGCAGACTTAGCTGTTATCACGGTAGATACAAAAACAATGTCCAAAGAAGCATTGGCTGCAATCAAGGTTGCGAAACTTGGCGACTCTGAAACCGTGAAGGTAGGCCAGATGGCAATTGCCATTGGTAATGCTCTTGGCTATGGTCAGAGTGTTACTGTAGGTTATATCAGTGCCAAAGATCGAGAGATCCAAGTTGACCAAACCACAAAGTTAACCGTATTACAAACTGATGCTGCAATCAATCCTGGTAACAGTGGTGGTGCTCTCATTAATATTAACGGTGAGGTAATTGGAATTAACTCAGCTAAGTTTTCTGATACTGACGTTGAGGGTATGGGATATTCTATCCCAATCTCCATTGCTTATCCAATCGTGGATGAATTGATGAATCGAGAGATTCTAACAGAAGAAGAAAAAGGCTACCTTGGTGTATATCCTCAGGATATTGACGCTTCCATGGCTTCCCGTTTTGATTGGCCAATTGGTGTTTACGTATATAAGCTAGTGGAAGGTGGAGCTGCTCAAAAAGCTGGTATCTATGTGGGTGATATCATTATTTCAGTAAATAATATCACCTTATCCTCCGGGGATATGCTTCGTGAAACAGTAAATTCTTATCGTTACGGTACAACCGTCACAGTAACATTAATGCGTTTCGTCGATGGCGAATACAAAGAAATTACGAAAGATGTAGTACTTCAAAAAGCATCCGAGTAATTCATATAGCATAGTAATTCGTGCAGATGATATGATAGGCAGAACCTAAAAGGTTCTGCCTATTCTAATTCACAACTAATGAGCTAGCTTGCTGACTCATCTTGTTCATATTATTGGTAGATTTTCTTAACTTAATCTTTACCTGGATAATTCAACTAAAATATTCTCTCGAAAGGAATTAAATGTTTTTTATCGCCATCTTAGTTCTTGCTGAAATATTGGTCGATACCATTTGCAATTCCTTCTACCATCTTTATTTGATAGTCCTTTGAAGCCATATTTAAGTCTTCTGTCTTGTTTGTCATATAACCCATCTCAACGATCGTGACTGGGACCTTACACCAGTTGATACCGCTCATGGTGTCAGTTTCCCAAACCTTTTGTCGTTTACAACCGGTTTCACTCACGTAGGCATCCAAAACACATTCGGATAAGCTTTTGCTCTTTTCATAAATCTCTGAGCAATATGGATTATTCTTGCTAGGGCAGATGGTCATAGCACCATTTACACTAGAATCATCCGAGCCATTGGCATGGATACGTATAAAAGCATCTGCATTGTTATCGTTAGCTACCGCAGCACGCTCACTATTACTGATATCTACATCATGACTTTCGCGTACCATAATGACCTCATAGCCTCTTTTGATCAATTCTTCTTTCAACTGCTTTGCAATGATAAGATTTAACTCATACTCTGCTAAACCACTTGCTTTCCCTGTAGTTCCTGCTGACACCTTTGCCTTCATCTCACTTGCACCAGGTCCTAATGGTTCTTTTTCACGATTCCCCTTTTGTTGATGGCCTGCATCAATGACAACGAGTTTTCCCTGCTTGGAGGAATTATGATCTGCTTGATCTGTCACGCTGTCTTCCTTGGACAGTGTAGTAGTCTCTGAATCAGCAACTGCAGAACTCTCTGTCTCTGAGTCTTTCTGTCCTCCATCTAGCACTCTAGTAAAGTCAGCCTTTATATAGCCAATTACATCTTTAAAATGAATCTGACACCAACCATCGGATGAGCTTATTAGTTCGAACTCATCACCTTGATTCGCAAGGCCTACTTTATTCTCTGTATTAGCATCTGGGCTTTTTCTAACATTAACTCCATCTGCAGTTATTTGAATCCTCTGTGAAGCTACATTACTACTTCCATCATTGATGTTCTCGTTATTTATTAGGCCTGAGTCAGACTGTTCGTTCTTACTGTCCTGGCTCTCTTGGTTTGATGTATCAGGGTTTTGAGTCTCCTGCTTCTGTGTGGACGGACTCTGATCATCCGTGTTCTGATTATTTAGGTTCTGGCTATCCTGCTTCTGTGTGGACGGACTCTGGTCATCTAAATTCTGTGTTTCTTCATTCTTTCCACTTTGATCTTCTATCCCAGGTGTCACAGCTAATGTAGCAGTTGCCTGCTTTTCCCCTGTGCTTACAACATCTGCCTCTTGTTTTTGATTCTTAGAACAAGCCGCCATAACCAGCATAATTAATAGCAAGCCTAATATTACTTTGATTTGATTTTTCATAACTATATGGAGCTCCTATTCTTATGTGCTCATACTTTGGAATCTAGTCTTAGTATGAGATATCTTCTTGGTCGATTGCTGCTTGCACCCGTCTAAGGTTTTCTTGTAAAACATCTGTATTAAAGTAGTATGACATTTGCTCTAAGGCTTTCTTTAACACTGATCTACTTAAAGATAAGTCATAATCCGATAAGAGTTCATAGGATGCATTCGGGAATATGTCCTGATTCTCCATGATCTGCTTTTCATAATCCTTGATTCTATTAGCATTATCCTGCTCCAATTTACTGAGTGGTGATGGCGAAATCGCATCAAAATCTTCTGGAGCAAACTTCATTCCAATGTTCAAATACCAGGTCTTAGAATAAAACCATCTGTTTAGGGCACTGTCTTTAAATTGTCTACCATGACGAGCATAGATCTCATTTCTAGCAATTCTAAGTTGTGCAAGGCTCATGCCTTCAAGATCAGCTAGAGTTACCTCCCTCACATCAGAGTCTTCTATCATAAAATTCTCATTTGCATAAAGGGTGGAAAAATCACCAGAGATATCTGCAATCGGAACGTATTGTTTGCTAGCACTTCCTTTATATTTAGAGATCTCTGAAGTTGTGATGAGAATATCACGAAATAGATTTGTATCAGCCTGATTCATGCTATCATACTCAAATACAAAGTACTCTTTTGTATCCTGATATATGCTAAAATAGATTTCCTCTAAGATTTGTGATAAATCTGAGGTATCTGCAGCATAAAAGTCACCGGAACATTCTTTGGCGAGAGATGTTAGTGCTAATTCATCATAATCTGAACCTATACCAATAATAAATACTGGTATTCCTGTGTTTCTCGCCATATCAACCACATGCTCCCAAGTGTAATTACTTTCATTATCTACACCGTCTGTGAAAACGATGACACATTTGGAACCATCTTTATAATAAGTTTGTAGCAAACCGGTATAAATTGCATCACGCAGTGCAGTCAATCCACCAGTCACCACTCCATTGATTGCATTTGTAAGTTTTTTCTCATCTGAAGTAAATTCTTGCTCAAGATAAACATAGTCATCAAAGGAAATAATTTCAACACTATCTCCCCCGGCTAAATCCACTTTCTGAATAAAGGCCTTGGCTGCATCCTTGGCTTGAGCCATTTTCCCATAATCCTCCATGCTGCCACTTCGATCTAGTACCAGGTTCACAAAAATCTGGTCAGAAGATATCACCTGATATACATCCTTGATTGATACATCCACGGTGTTGCCTTCTGCATCGATCTCTTGAATGTTGAAGTCCTCAAGCTTAAGCTCCCCAACACTTTCACCATTCCTATTCACACTTGCATAGAATTTCACCTTTGGAAAGTTTGTATTATCTACCTGACGAATAAGAATGTCAACCTCTTCTTGTTCCACTGGTGTAATTATTACTTCCTCAGGCTCAGCTTCTGGCCTTACCTGTTCTATGACAGGTTCAGTCTCCATGTCACTAGATTGAACTGTTTCTTTATTGATAGAGGCTAGTTCTTCTTGATACTGGTCAATTAATCCCTGAATTTTTAAACTTTTCGTACTCTCATATGCAGCTTTTAATGCAAGCAAAGCCTGTTGATATTCCCCCATTGCTATGTAAGTATCGCTTAATCCTATATGGGCTTCTTCCCGATCCGATAATAGATCAATTGCATCATGATAAGTTGAAATCGCTTTGTCATAATTGCCTTCGTTTAGATACTCTTCACCTAATAGCAGCTGTTTTTCGTACTGATCCGGTATATAAATCTTGTGATACCATAAAAATCCCCCAAGACAAAGGGCTATTAACAATAGGGAAGCTGCTACTATGATCAATGCTTTCCTGCTCTTCTTTTTCTTAGGCATCTCTGCTACTGATAAGGTCGGAGATGGTGTTGGATTCACTCCCATCTCTATTTGCCCATATGATATCTCTGGCTGATTTACAACAAAATCTACTCCTGTTGACAGAGGAATCGATTCCTCTTCCATTAATACTTCATTCTTAGCACCACACTTACCGCAAAATTTAGCATCCTTTGGTATTTCATTACCACACATACTACAATACATGGTTTCTCCCCCGTTCTCGTATTTTCGTATTGTTTTCTCGTTAACATTATAACGCAGTTCTTTGGATAAATATAGTAGAAATTTTATGATACCTATCTCTTTTCGGCTCTATCATCCCCAATTAGGTGCAACTAGTGCTTTAGTAATTAATAAAATATTCTATATAGTTATCCACAAAAAAAGGATTCATCCATTAGATGAATCCACAAATCTTATTGATATGATCAACAACCTGTTTTGATGCATTTCCTTCTTCTTTTACCCCAGTGGTACGAAGGAATTCATTCATACGTTTTCCTTCCGCAGCTGTATCATAGTCTAAGATATCTTGAAGCAATTTTTTCTCTGTACTTGCAATTGGGAAGGGAAGGCTAGCATAATCAAAATAAAACCCTCTTTCCGACTGATAAGTAAGCAGGTCTTTTGCAAATAAAAAGACAGGCCGCTTCATCATTGCAAATTCAAACATGGTATTGGAGTAATCAGTAATTAAGACATCACTGGCTTGCATTAACTCATACATATCTTTATACTTACTCGCATCAATTACATCGTCAGAAAAGGTGAGTTTTTGACTGATGTTTGCAATCAAAGGATGAAGACGTACAAGAATACACCATTTACCACCAAACTTTTCACTAAGGCTAGCTTTTAACTTCTCATAATTCATCTGATAAACACTAACATCATCGGAATCACGATAGGTTGGCGCATATAAAGCAATCTGGGTAAAGAATGGAATATTTAAGCTTGTCTTTGTTTTTCTCTTCTTAACATTGTCCTGCTGTAATAGAAGATCCATGCGAGGGGAGCCATACTCTTTTATATTACCTTCAAACCAAAAGGCACGTCGATACATCCTGCTACAAAAGCTACCATTAGAAACATATAAGTCGGTCATTGCAGAATCTCTTTTTGCACGCTTAATATAGGTCTCTCCTAGATAGTCTGCACAGTCACCTTCTATCTTCTTGAGCGCTAATCCTCCATGCCATAATTGGATGTAATACTGCTTCTTCCGCTTCCTTATGTAGGCTTCCTTACGATTAGATTCCACCCAGACTTTCGCAGTAGCTAAGGCTTTAATCGCAGCTATGGTATTGGTTTTCAACGCTCTTACAGCATAGGGAATCTCACTTCGAACCGGATGATTACATATAAAAATAAGCTCGTATGGCAGTTTTCTAGCAACGAGCTCTTCTGTCACATATTTTACATTATCTCCAAATCCCCACACATTCATTAGGACGATACGATTTTTCTTTATCGGAAAGAGTCGGAAAAGATAAAATAATAGAGTAATGAATGCAAAACGCAAGGCCTTGTACATTGTTATGAGTGGACGTGGGGAGAGCTTTTTTAGTAGATCTCTCATAAAGCCTCCAAGATATCGCTAAATTGTTGAGCTGTGGTCTGCCAGCTTAGATTTTGCATATATCCATATGCATTTTCAAGTTGTTGAATCAGGATCTTAGGATCTTCTAAGCTTAGCTTTAACTTTTCATATAACTCTTTCGAATCAATAGAAGTCATTGTAGCACTTCCTTCTGGGAAGAAGTATTCAAAGGTACCATCGGTAAACTCAATCACTGGCAATCCAGTGGACAACATCTCATATGGAACTAAAC
>JAEYWQ010000272.1 GCA_023428885.1 Bacillota bacterium | reverse complement strand
TATTAAATCAGCACCATTAAACGCTGACTCTAAACAGATTAAAATTGCTGAAGAATTTATCGTTCAGGCCACAGAAACTTCAATTATTTATACTGACCCTAACAATATGAATAAAAACTGTAATTATATTTATAACTGGAAGGAAAAATATTTACTAGATTTAGTCGATTTCAAAAACAAACTGGTATTAGATATCGGAAGCGGTACCGGTAGATTAGCATTTGCTGCTGCCAAATTAGCACGAAAAGTATATGCTTCCGAGCCAACAGATATGCTTCGTGAATTTATGAGGGATAAGATAAAAAAAGAGAACATATCAAATGTAGTAGTCGTTGATGGAACAGTGGAACATATTCCATATGAAGATAACACATTTGATATCGTTATGTCTGCTCATGTAGTAGGCGATAATTATGATGTTGAACTTGCAGAAATGCAAAGAGTAACAAAACATAATGGCTATATACTCGACTGTATAGGAGACGATGATAGAATCAGAGAAAAACCTGATGAAGAAATGTTAAAAAGAGGTTTTGAATATCTCTATCATAAAAGTACTTTAGGCGGTGATATTTATCGTTACCGAAAGCAAGTAATCAAGAGTTAATTCGTGCTACCTATCGTATATAATTTATTTAATTCCCATGTGTGCAAGTATGTGTGCAGATAAATAACAGAAGCCGCAAACCTCCTATTTATCAGTATTTGTGTGTGCGGGGATTTGTTCGAATCCCGTCTCGTGCTCTAAAAAGTAACACGCAAATCCTTATAACAAAAGGATTTGCGTGTTTTTTTGCTCTGTTATACTGTGTCAGTCTAAACACTTTTTGAAAAAGTGACTCCTTATAACTAAGATAACCGTTTACTCGAAGAGGCTGAGAATACAGCTAATTATTCGAGCTTTTTTTGTTGGAGGAGGCTTACACTTTTGTAAAAGTGTAGTTATGCTTTTCCTTCATTCATCATTTGACTTCCTATATTAGGAAAAGTATAATTTAGAAAGTTAAGTTCATAGTGTTATACGTATTTAGCAGAATATAAAACATTACATTATAAGAAAAGTAGATAAACTCTAAAGTCTACGATTAGTAGATACAGTTCAACTAACCATATATTGCTGTTATATACGGCTATGTGCATAATAAAAACAAAAAGGAGAGTGCATAAATATGGATAATATAAAAATTGGATGTTTCATTGCAGAATGTCGAAAAGAAAGACAGATTACACAACAAAAACTTGCAGATATGTTGAATATTACTAATAAAGCTGTTTCGAAATGGGAAACTGGAAACGGCCTACCAGATATTACATTACTAACAGAATTAGCAGGTATATTAGGCGTGTCCGTCGATGAAATCCTCAAAGCTGAGAAGAAGGAAAATTCCGTTTCTATAGTAGGAGATGTAAATAAGGATACTACTACTGATAAGATAATGAGTCATAATACAGATGCGGTGATAAATTTTCTTGTTCACAAATCAATTGATAAGTTTAAAATGATGGCAATTGTCAGTATGTTTTTATCTGTGATTGGGGTAATAGTTTAATATTTTATTTGGACAGAAACGAAAGATTTGACAGGTTGGATCTTTGGATGTTGGTTAGGAATCTGTAGCGGAGGTATTTTTTATTATTTCGATAGGCTAATGAAAAACCAAATTAGAGATTATAACACTACAGCAGATATTAAAATGAATGCTAAAGATATCAGCAAACCATATTTGACATGTTTAAGTATGATGTGGGTATTTATGATGTTTATGATTATATTTTATATCAATTAAGTACTTACGAAGGGAAAGTTATATGAGGAGATTATTAAAAAAAGTAGTACTTACAATCGCAATCATTTTAGCTACTATATTAGTTGGATTAATAATCAATAATAGAGTGATTTATTTAAAATACAGTAATATAGATACAAAGAAAGGTTATTTATCCAAGGAAGACATCAAGCGGATTCATAATGTATTTGATTATTTGTCAGAAGAAGGAGAAAGCATATTCACTGGGTTTGATGGCAATGGTATGGGCCTTCTTATTTATAATGAAGCCTATGAATTTCTGTATAGCAATTCTCAACCAGCAAGTCCAGAATGGACATATATAGGGAATGATGAGTACCTAGACAAACTTATCTATCGGAGAATAGCTGAGAATTCGCAAGCCTTCGCTGTAAAAGTAGATTCTTCATGGGTAGGAAGTTTTGCTACGATGGATACATATCACAAGCAGATGCTAAGGGAAATTCCAGTCTTTTACCCTCCACAATTGATAACCGTTGATGAACAGTATTATAAGGCAATTGTTATACACGAAATGACTCATGCCTATCAGGGTTATTATAATACTAACAGAGTTGAAAAAGCTGGGCATATACATAATGTATGTACTACATATTATAGGGACAGGCAATTTAATAAGTTGATTGAACAGGAGGCAGAATATCTAGAGTTAGCTTTACAGGCAAATGATATTGATGCAGTTCGAAACAATATACAATCCTTTCTACAAACTAGGAGCAAACGACGAAAAGAGTGTCAAATGACGGATAAGGATATTTATGAGGAAGAAGAAATCGAATGGCTTGAGGGTCTAGCAAGATATTCTGAATACATAGTATCGTATGATTCTTCCTCACTTTTAGCTAAAGGATTAACTAATATATCTGAAAAAGTAAAAGTGAAAAATGATGATAGATATTATGCACTAGGAATGGCAGAATATATGATTATATTAAAATTAGATAAAAATTTTGACCTGAATATATTTACGAATAATGACGCATTAGAGAATATTCTATCTGAATTATGTTTGCAACAAAAGTAAGGAGAATATTGAGGACAAATAGCTGGTAAGTATATTCTTACAACTTGATATTAATAAGTTCTAGTGCAAAGCTCTCTATAGGGAGAACTTTGCACTTTTTGTAATATACATTGATTTACATGGTAAAATATAGTAATATTAAATTAAGGGAATTAGAGAGCTAAGAATGAACTGGAGATAGCTCGAGATTAATAGATCGCTTTGAGTTTGTAACTAATTTTAGAATGAACTATACAAAAAGTAAGGGGAGATTCTATAAAATGATTCATAATAAATCATATTTGAAGGTTACCGGAGGGAAAACGTTACGGGGAGAAGTTGAGATTAGCGGTTCAAAGAATTCGATATCGGCCTTAATCCCAACGATGTGTTTAGGTGAGGGTGAAGGACTTCTTACTCATATCTCTGATATCTCTGATCTAGATGCAATGAAGGGGATTTTAGATGAAATAGGAATACAAATGATCTATGAAAAAAGTACAGTAACCATCAGAGGAGATATGGTCAATTCAGAATTAAGTAAAGAGCATGTCTCTAAAATCAGAGCATCGAACTTATTCTTAGGAGTATTACTGGCTAAATTCGGCAAGGCAATCGTTCCTTTATCCGGTGGGGATAAGATTGGAAATAGACCCGTTGATATTCACTTATACATATTTGATAAATTTGGAATTTGCTCAGAAATTGTTGACGGATACGTGAAATGTGAGGCAACACAATTTCCTTATCAGGGTCAGAAGCTATTCTTAAGATTCCCAAGCGTAGGTGCAACTGAAAATGCTATGTTAGTTGCGACTGCAGCTATTAGTGAAACGGTTATCTATAATGCGGCTATGGAACCAGAGATTGTCGATATGGCTGTCTTATTAAATTCCATGGGTGCTAAAATTACCGGAGCGGGAACACCTGTCATCCGTATCAAACCATCTGCTAAAAATATGAACAGAACAGTTCATGAAGTCATGCCAGACAGACTGGAAGCTGGGACATTTTTGTTCATGATAGCGGTAACAAAAGGGAAAGGAATTATTAAAAATGTAATACCAGAGCATGTTATGTCTGTCATAACGATACTGTCTGATTCGGGTGCAGACATCCAAGTAGAGGATAGTAGTATCGCAATTGATGCCACGAATTGTGAACTGAAACCTGTAAACATTGAAGCATTACCATTCCCTGGATTTCCGACGGATCTGCAGCCTTTTGCTACGGTTTATGCAACTGCCTGTAACGGTAAGTCATCCATCAAAGATACAATTTTTCCTGCAAGATTCAATCATCTGTTTGAGATGAGAAGAATGGGAATGGTTAGTGAGAGTATTCATTCCCAGGTTATACTTAATGGTATCCAGAAATTAGCGGGAATAACAATGAAAGGCACGGATATAAGGATGAGTACTGCTCTAGTTATGGCAGGTCTGATCGCAGAAGGAGAATCTAAAATCTATGGCCTGGAGCATATATTACGGGGATATGATAATTTCTTTCATAAGCTTCTTACTCTTGGAGCAGATATCAGAGTAATTGAAGATGAAGGGGATGAAGTAAGCTATAGGGCAAAGTGTAATTAGGTTAGATTAAGGTATTCAATGAATAAACTTTAGTTAGTTATTAAGAAATGGAAGGTACAGATACAGATGAGATGCTTGCTGAAAATAGTACATTTCCCATTTGTGCAAATCCCGTCTCGTTGCTTTTTGATTTCCCTAGAAGCTAGTATTTATATGGCTTCTAGGGGATTTTTGTTTCCACAGATTTAAGATCGCTTGAATCGCAAATTAAACTTTTACAAAAAGTAACTTTTATAGTAAAATATTGAAGTAATTTATACATACCTTCAAAGGGGAAGGATTGAAAAATTAGTATTATATATGAGTCGATTATGTAGAAAAAAACACATAGGGGGAGATAGTAAAATGAAAAAAATAATAAGTTTGGTTATGATTGCGGTTATGCTTATGAGCTTAGCAGCTTGTGGTAATAATGTAAAGGATGCCAAAAATGAAGACAAATCAAAGCTACAAAAAGAGGCAACTAAAGAAGAGGAATCAACTAAGGAACAAGGAGCAACTAAGGAGCCAGAAGCATCTACTGACGTAAAAAGCGATGGATATGAAAAATTCAGTCAACTAAAAATTGGTATGACTGAAAGTGATGTAAATGCAATTTTAGGTGAGCCTAAAAATGTAGACAAAGCATATTATTACTATGATATAGTTGTGAATGGAAAAGACCTGGAGATTACTGTGTGGATCAATACAGGTAGTGGGAAAGTTACATATATTAGCGGTGACTTTTACAAAAATGACTATAGAGATGAGTTTGTGGATGCGACAACAGATCTTTCTAATGCTGAGGATTTAGAGAACGATAAAATTAAAAGCTATGAAGATTGCGTGAGTACGTTTAAAACATCTGGATACTTAATATCTATTGATGAGGATGGCAGAAAAAGTTATCTTTGGGTAGATTCCAATAGAGGATATATGATTGTGGTATTTAAAGCTGATGGAAGTATTCATTCCTACAATGGATTTTGTTAAATTGTTTTGTGATGAGGATTCTACTATATAAAGGAGATACTTATGGATTACGTTAAAGAAAATAGTAAAATATGGGATACTAGAGCAGAAAGCAATGATACTTGGACAATTCCTGTTTCAAGTGAAGTGATTCAACTTGCTAAAAATGGGATTTGGAGTATTGTATTAACGCCTAGTAAAGCTGTTCCACTTGATTGGTTTCCTGATGATATTAAATCAAAAAAAGTACTATGTTTAGCAAGCGGTGGCGGACAGCAAGGACCTGTCATGGCAGCATTAGGAGCTGAAGTAACTGTATTTGACAATAGTCTGAAGCAACTAGAAAAAGATGAGTATGTTGCTAAAAGAGATGGATTACATATTAAAACCGTTCAGGGGGATATGAGAGATTTATCAGTATTCGATGATGAATCTTTTGATTTTATTATTCATCCTTGGTCTAATAGTTATGTTGATACAGTTTTACCTGTTTGGAATGAATGTTCTAGGGTCTTGAAAAAGAATGGAACATTAATAGCCGGGTTCGGAAATCCGATTGAATGCATCTTTGATTTAGGCGAATTAGAGAAAGAAAATTTTGTTGTCAAACATAAAATTCCTTATTCCGATTTGGAGCATCTGGATGACGTGGCCGTAGCTGCAGCTTGCAAGGAGGGTGGTTTTATTTTTGGACATACTTTAACCGACCAAATTCAGGGACAGATAGACGCAGGATTTGCTATTATTGGTTTTTATGAAGATACTGGTGGAACAGCGTTAGATAAATTCATATATACATCAATTGCAACTAAAGCAATAAAACTATAACAGTAGTTAATCTCATCTCGTGATTAATTGAAAAAATCGCCAATCCTTATAATGGTTTAGGGATTAGCGATTTTTTGTAATACCCTAGGTACTTCATGAATCTAACAATTGCATATCTTGTGACATGAATAATGATATAACATTTGCTTAATTGGTAAATTGCACATCTGTAAAATTTATGCTAATGTTATATCATCTTGGTTATTCAAAGCTGGTTATGGAAAGTTGATATAAATGAAATTGACCTTTCTAAGTGGGGAGAACATAAAGAATATTCGTTTAATAAGTGAGGTGTAAGTATGGAACTTTGGGATGTATATGATATAGATTGAAATTACGATGATAGAAAAAGGTGAATTTATCCCATATTATACAAGTTTGATACAGCTAATTTTTAATATGAGAAGAAAATATGGTACTCATAGAAAGTAAAATAGTCAATAATACTAAAGACTAATGTCTATTTTTAACCAAAGTGAACCGTAGAGCTCCTGTTATCAGCATTGACTTGGGATTTCAGGAAACGTATAATTAGTTTAACTATATTGAATAAAGAAAAGGAGATTGTATGGTAGAGTATAAATTTGATACACAGATTTTAATTGAAGGTAATAATCTTTCTGAAGATGATATTAACGATTATATAACAAAGAACTTTGAAGGAGACTGCTTGCTTGCAGTTGGAGATGAGGAACTGATTAAAGTTCATTTTCATACAAATGAACCATGGAAGGTAATAGAGTATTGTGCTTCCTTAGGGGAGATCTATGATATTGTTGTTGAAAATATGGAACGTCAGGCGAATGGACTTCACGGCTAAGGCGATTTACAAAAGAAGGTATCGAGTTCGGAGGAAGATTAAGTGAAATATAAAAATCCAATAATATCAGGTTTCCATCCTGATCCAAGCATATGTCGTGTGGAAGATGACTTTTATCTAGTAAATAGTACTTTTGAGTATTTCCCAGGGATACCGGTTTATCATAGTAAGGATCTTCTACATTGGAAACAGATCGGGCATTGTATTACAAGGAATAGCCAGCTGACCCTAAGAAAAGGAGTTCCAAATATGACGGGAATCTATGCTCCAACCATTCGTTATCAGAATGGGATTTATTATGTGGTAACTACCAACGTTACTTATGGAGCAGAGCAGGATGGCAATTTTTTTGTGTGGACCAAAGATCCTTATGGTGAATGGTCAGATCCAGTTTGGATTAATTGCCCTGGTATTGATCCTTCTTTTTATTTTGAGGAGGAGGGTTTTGCCTATTATACTGGAGCCCACAATAATCATATATTTTTGGCAAAGATTGATCTTACTACTGGTAAGGTTGTTGAAGAAGGTAAGGAAATCTGGGCTGGAACCGGGGGAAATGATCCAGAAGGACCACATATCTATAAGATTAACGGTTGGTATTACCTTTTTATCTCTGAAGGAGGAACGGAGTATGGGCATATGCTGACCGTAGCCAGAAGTAAGACAATCGATGGACCTTATGAGTCCTGTCCTCATAATCCGGTCTTAACAAATCGTAGTCGCTCTTTGCCAATTAAGGCAGTTGGTCATGCAGATATCGTGCAGGATCAGAATGGAAACTGGTGGACTGTTTGCTTAGGAGTTCGCCCGATTGCTTATCCTTTTAAATATAATCTCGGAAGAGAAACCATGTTAGTTCCATTCGTATGGGATCAAGAAGGATGGCCGGTGATGGGGAACAATGGCCTCTTAGAGGAGGAGATTGAGAC
>JAEYWQ010000249.1 GCA_023428885.1 Bacillota bacterium | reverse complement strand
GTACAAGGTTCTACACCTAATAATTCATTCATTTCATCCACTGAACCATCCTCATCGCAGCTCACGCGAAACTTTGGTACTTCCTCGAACGCCTTCTCCATATCAGAACTAATTTCTCCATACACTCCGAACATCTCAAATGCACTTTTTGATTCAATTTTACACGTCATTTTCTGCACTCCTTTAATTTGAATTTGAAAAGTTAAAGGAGGATAGATCTGAAACTTCACACCGTCCTGCCGCACCATTGATGGGGTTATACCATGTTGTCTTTCAAATGCTCTTGTGAAACTATCTGCACTGTTATATCCATACTTGACAGAAACATCAATCACCTTATCACCTTTCTGCAGATCCACCACAGCAACAGACATCTTACGTTTTCTGATATATTCAGACAGCGGCATATCTGTCAGATAATTGAATAGTCGTTGAAAATGATATGGTGAGTAGGATGTTACATTAGCAACAGCAGATAAGGCTTCGGCATCAGTAAGGTTTAACTCAATATACTCGATTGCACGGTTAAGTTGCTCTATTAGATTCATCTTTTCATCCCCCATTATCTTATATTATCAAAATTCAAATGGGAGCATCCGACTATTCATTTCATCTTTCATCGTGTCTTATAGTTCATTATATCATAATTGATATCCTTTCACACGTCTTTATCTGCTTCCATGTGTTATCAATCTCATTCTATGCAGTATCGCTAATACTTCAAGGCTTCTTGGCATCTCCAGCCAGCGATCGCATTTGGTAAAATAGGTACTATAGATTTCATCTAATTCACCCATATCCAATGTTTGAATATAAGCTTCCACCATCTCTTTTAAGTCCAACTCCTTCTCCTTGTTGGCAAGTTCCATCTTTCGAATTAGAAAGCCAATTGCTGTTAACTGAGCAACATCTGCAATGTTATGAATCATTCGAACATCAATACATTCATCTCCAATTTCCAAAAAACCTTTCTTTGATATTTCTAGATGCTCAGAAATCCCATTCTCAGTGGTATAGGGAGAAAATTGATTCAAGTTTATCTTAGAGATACACTTCCACTGTGCTGTAGCTAGTGTGACACTATCCCTTTCATGACCTTGTGTAACCAAAGACTTAGCTTCTTGCGATACATCATATGGCATAAAATTTTTCATAAGGATAATCTCATCACTCACTTTAAGATATTCGCTACTTCCACCAATGACTAAGATTGTGGAAACCATCTGGGTTTTGTATAATTCCTGGACACGATCGGTAAAGGGAATGATAGGATCATTTTGAACTAAATGCTGCATCACATGATCTCGAATCATGAAGTTCGTAGCACTTTTATCTTCATCAATTAATAACAACTTACTACCATCATTGACTGCCTCAATGATATTCGCGGCTTGGGATGTGGATCCTGAAGCATGGGCTGTGGTAAATCTGCTGGTGTCAGCCCCTGGTATCCATCGAATAAAGGCTGAAATGTTAAGATTACTTACACTTCTACCATCCTCTGCTGAGATTTTCATTGCACTGCTATCGGTAATTACATACTCACGGCCATCTCCTGCAATGTGATTGTAGATACCGTTACTGATTGCATCTAATAGTGTACTCTTACCAGAATAACCACCACCGGTAATAACTGTGACACCTCGCTTAATCCCCATTCCGACCAGTTCTCCAATCTGTATTCGGTCTGCTGTACAGGAAACGAAAGGTTTGGCTTTTTTCATAGCTAGCTCTGTATCCTTTTCTCTCGGCAGGATACTTCCATCTGCTATAAATGCACAGTAATCACTAGTCTTTAGCCACTGCCTAATCTCCTCCTGCTTGTTATATAGTAAGATTCCTTTCTTCATTTCATTGCAATTAAACTCATTGATAAAATGCTCAACGGCTGTTGGCAAATCTTTTGTCAGCATCTGAAAAGTTTGCTTGATCTTTTTATCAGGTAATTGAACCATAATCATAATATTTAAGTACCATTCATGCTTTGGGTTCTTAATTAAACTCGCCTTTTGATCCCCTATATTAACATAATACTTTGATGTCATCATTTTAAAATAGGTGCAATTACGTTTGAGTACCTTACCATTTGGCTCATAAAGATAATATCTTCCATTTTCCTTGTCCGTTCGTTTGGGATTGGTGATTTCTTGATTCATTTCAACAATATAGCTTTGAAATCTTCTTAAACAATAATCTGCTGCAGGAATTCCTCTTTGGGAGATTTTAGCCTTACCATCGATGAGGCCTTCTAAGATTTTTAATTTTCTAATAGGTATCCCAATTGTGATGGTTGGTTTACTTAATTCGATCCGATTGGTCCTCTCGTATTTATAAAAGATATCATTGTTCCAATAGATTGGCTCGGAAAGATTGATTGGTGGAGCTTCGGAAGCTGGTATGTGAAGTTTTCCATCATAAAGAAGCTTGTAAGTAGTCTCATTCTGTTGAAGAGATAATAAAATATTTTTTAATCGTTTCAGTGTGTCTCCTCCTTCTTACATCATATCCTAGAGAAAGAACTCTCTTTCCTGGACATAAAAATGCCGTAGAATGCAGCCTAAGTTCGCTTTTCTACAACAATAGAATTCGATAATCACACCAGGCCTATAGTTTTAGCTGTGATTGAGGAATTTTACACAACAAAAAACACACCTTCTCGGTGTGTCGTATTCATTACAGAGCAATTTCATGAAAGAATAATTGCTGTTGAGTAGATTCGAAAGGTTACATTATACGGCAAACTTGTTAATTAGCTACAAAAAACATAACAAAAACAAGCTACGCCACCATGATTCAGTTACATAATTTCTCCTTATTCACTTGTTTTTTCATATAACATATCCCCTTTCGTTTTGGAATAATATAATATTACTATCTCTGTTATAATTTGTCAAATATTTTGTTAAAGCTTTGAATCTGAACAGGAAGATTTATCATTACTCTATGATACCAACCTGAGGCAATCTTGTTAAGACTTCAATACTCCCAGCATGACAAGCATTAAAATTCATCGTAAGGTTTTTACCAGCAACCATACCAAAATGCCTACCACCTCTCCATCTTATTACTGAACTTACATCATATACGATACCATTGACTGCAACATAAGCTGGCTTTCCACCAGCTCCATTATACTGACTTAATTCATCGATTGTGAATACTCTTACTTCATTAGGTAATAATTCAGACCCTTCTTGTGGTGTTTGCTCTGGCTCTAATGGTTCTTCATCTAGTCCTTCTTGTGGCATTTCCTCTAACTCTACTGGATCTACAGCTAAACCTTCCTGTGGCATTTCCTCTAACTCTACTGGAGCTACAGCTAAACCTTCCTGTGCTTCTTGCTCTGGATCTTCCGCAGCTAAACCTTTTTGTGGCGCTTGCACTGTTTTTTCTACCTTTACATCATACCCTTGTTGACTAAATTGATTACTACTTTGTGCTGGTATATCTATCATGAATTCACCCTCTAAATACATCAATTCCACGGTATCTTTTAAATCTTTTAGTACCACTGGATCCTCTGAATCAAAGTTATATTCTGAATCATGTAGATCATCTAGTCCTTCTAATTCTTCTAAATCTTCTAGCTCCTCGGGGTTTTCTGGGTTTTCTGCTTCTTCTTGATCTTCAAAACCCACTGAATCCTCAAGACTTTCTACTTCTTGTAAGAAATCCTTATTTGTCCTAGGAGTTAGCTGCTGATATTGTAGATCTAGCCGCTGATATTCTAATTGCAACTCTTGAAATCTTTTTGCTTCTTTGGCTAATAGCTTCTCATAAAATATTCTTGCATTGGTGGCTCGGCACATTGCTAGCTTACGTTTATAGAATTGTATATTATTACTTAGTCTCATGAATTCCATTCGATAGCGGTCATACTTGTTCAAAATTCATCCTCAAAAGATACTAGTTTCTAAATTTTATGCCATCTTTAAAGAAATATTCCTAAGCCATCCTCTCTTACTCATTTTAGCATTCGATTTCTCTCTACCTTGGGTTACAGCCTGCCTCGGATTGTGCAAGCATTAGACTAAGGGTTGACAATGTTCACAAAAATAAACGGTCCCACCCATGAAATTTTCTTTATGAATCTCATACCCACACTTAGGGCATGGGGTTAAATATGTATTTTTACTTAAGTAAGTAAGATATCCTCCCTTTTTACCATACAAATCTTTTTCTGTATCTCTTCCTCCTTGTGATACCATCTCTGCTAACACTGTCTTGACAATAGAATAAAGATTTTGCAACTCCTCTTCGGAAATAGTATTCATCTTACGCTTAGGGTGTAGATGGGCTTGATATAAGATATCTTGTAATACTCCATTACCCAGTCCTGGTATACGCTGTTCCGTTGCTAGGAAGGCTTTGACTGATTTCTTAGCTAGATTACTGGTATTTAAGGATTTAAAATAATCATAGGTGAATTCCTTTGAGAAAACAGATGGTTTCTCGCAAGCCCCAAGATAATATGCGTTTTGAAATTCCCCCTCTCGATATGCCCAGATTCCACCATACATCTGAATTGTTGCGATGAGCGCGGAATCATCTTCAAATTCTAAGTATAATTGATTCTTCTTCGGTGCAGTTGTGTGATCATCATAAAAACGTAAGCTCACTCCATCTGTCATCACAATCCTAATATCTCCTGCCTGTATCTCCAGCATACCTGCTCTCGCATAGGAATCTCCGATGATCTGGTCTTCTAGAAGTTCAGTATAGCTTTCTGGGTTCCCATAATACCAGGCAAATTTATGTTCTGATTGATTGGCGATTGCATATCGAATTACTTTTCCTTTGATCGTTTCATTTAGCTGTTTTGCAATTGTGATACTCTCTGGTATTTCAAGCATAATACTCCTCCCATATCCTATATAGTTGAAGAAACTCAATCAAATACTTCCATCTCTAGATAGCTTTTCTAATTCAGATTATAACATCTTACAGTAATATTTTCCACATTTTATCAGGTCTCATTCCATAAATCGTTAATAATTCTTTATTTTATAAAGTGTCACACTACATAAATTATCTCAAAAATCACATAATATGTTCTGTATCCTTATTTGTTTATTAGCAAAAGCTCGAATGGAAAAGGAGAAATCTATGGATAACATGAAAGAAAACAAATCAATCGGATGTAGCGTTAAAAGTTGTGAATACCATGCAAGTTCAAATTACTGTACATTGGACAAGATTCAAGTCGGAACTCATGAATCTAATCCAACACAAGTAGAATGTACCGATTGTCAATCCTTTGAAGCAAAATCAGGTGTAAAATAACTGATTGTTCGATGATTGAATGAAGCATGTTAGAACAATTTGTCAGCAACATTATTTCTCATTATCATCTGCTTTATAAAGAAAGCTAAAAAAACTTTCCTATAAGGTATTGTATGAAACAGAAGGATGGAACAATCTCCTCATTGAACGATTAGGAGTATGTTCCATCCTTCTGTTTCTTTTGGGTTTTTATATATGATATACAATTTTCATAGATGACGAAACAATCAATATATGATATAATCGTAAGAATTATGCACATAGAATGGAGAGAAGCCATGTCGTTTCAAGAATATGGTCTACAAGAAGAATTATTAAAAGCATTACAACTGCTTTCCTATACGACACCCACCAGTATACAAGCACTGACGATTCCAAAAGCTCTGCAAAAAATGGACCTCTGGGTACAGTCCCAAACAGGTAGTGGGAAAACTGCTGCTTATGCCTTACCAATCTGTCAGACTTGTGATTGGTTCGTCAATCATCCGCAGGCACTAGTCTTAGTACCAACACGTGAATTAGCAATTCAAGTCGCAGAAGAAATCAAGAACTTAGGACGTTTCAAACGCTTACAAGTACTTCCCATCTTTGGACGAGTTTCCATCGAGCATCAAGAGTTGGCCTTAAAGCAAAAGACACATATTGTAGTTGGTACACCTGGACGAATACGGGATTTAATTCAACGTAAATCATTACAGTTTGATCAGCTAACGACCTTAATTATCGATGAAGCAGATGAGATGTTTTTCATCGGTTTACGTCAGCAAGTAGAAGATATCCTCACGCTCTTACCTAGCAATCGTCAAACGATGTTATTCTCAGCTACACTAAGTGAAGAGATTCGTAGCTTAACCAAGCAATATATGAAAGATCCAACAGAGCTTACGATCCAACAAGAAAGCATCACTGCAAAAGAGATTACCCAGTACGCCTATGTAATTAACCCAGAGGAAAAGCTGTCAGCTTTACTTAAGTTAACTCAGGTACACAATCCCGATAGTTGCATCATCTTTGCGAATACCCAGACCACGGTGGATGAGCTTGAGCGGCAATTATTAAAGGAATCCTATCCAGTGAAAAAACTTCATGGCGGGATGCAGCAAAAGGAACGGCTAGCCGTGATGAGCCAGTTTAAGAGTGGTGAGTTTCGTTATCTGATTGCAACGGATGTTGCAGCGCGTGGAATTGACATTGATGGAGTTGAGCTCATCCTTAATTATGACATTTCTCGTGGAAGACATAATTATGTTCATCGAATTGGACGTTGTGGACGAGCTGGGAAACAAGGAACTGCTATCACCCTATATACGGAGAAAGAAAGCACTGCGATGAAGGAAATTATCAGCTATACTGAAGCCAACATCACTCAGTTAGATATCAGTCAGCTAGAAGTAACCAGCCAAATGAAAGAAAGCTTTCAAGAAAAACTAGCGATCAAACCAGTGTTAAAAGAGAAGAAAAATAAAGCTCTCAATCAAAGTATCCAAAAATTATGTATACGAGCTGGAAAAAAGGATAAGATTCGAACATGTGAAATTGTCGCGACCATCTGCAGTATCGAAGGTGTGACAGCTGAGGATATCGGTGTGATTCAGATACTCCCAACTGTAACTCAGGTTGAGATCTTAAATAACAAAGGTCCTCTTGTTCTCTCTAACATTCGAACCAAAACGATTAAGGGTAAGGTTCGAAAGGTCTTCTAACTAAAGGTTAAGATACTATGACCTTGTAGTAAGATGAAAAGGTCATGTAGCAAGAGAATTTGCCAAGGAAATTTACTAAGAAATTTTGGTTCTATCCAAGGATGTTTGCTAAGAAATTTTCTAAGGTATTTGCATAGAAATTTGCCGAGGGGACTTGGAAATTGTCACATTACAAAAGTGACAACACCCAGACCCCTCGGCTTCCTTTTTTTAACTATTTAATCATCCGAAAGTGAGTTTGCATATACTCGATAAATGTAATTTCCGTTCAAATCTTGAATTCCTTCATAGTTACCAGAATGGATGGCTACATATATCTCTTCACCAAAGTAAACCCCTGTGATGGTCTCATTTTCCTTGGCTTTAAATATTGCTTTGCCTGTTTTATCAATGATTTCATATTTCACCTTACTAACATCATAGTTATCATCCGCTAGAATGAAATAGTCTCCCACTTCTTTTACGGTTGCATAACCATCAAATGTTCTAACACCATTGAAGTTTGACCTCAGAACGGAATGCCCTATATCATTAATAATGCTATACCAAGTCATATAAAGATTGGTTGGCCCCTCCGAACCAAAGAAAGATTCTTTATCATATAATTCATCTTTTACCACATAGGAATTCGCACTATGGAATGGATAGACAGTGAATTGGTCTTCCTCTTGAAGTATAAAAGCGTCGTTGGTTTGTGGTAAATAATCTCCCTGTGGATTTAAGATTTCCCCTTTCAAAGTCATATAAAACATTTGAGAACTTATCTGGTCAAAGATCAGAAATATGTTTGCATACAAGGTGATATAGATATGATCAGAGTCCTTGTTACTTTCATATAGTATGGTGCCATTATCCCGTAAGATATATAAGCTATCTTCTATCTTACCCACTACATATAAATGACCATCAGTAGCAACTATACTTTTTATTATCCATGGTTCCTTAGGCTTTTTAACTTTAAGATTTGCTAAAAACATCTGGTCGTTGATTGGCTCTCCAAGCTCATTATAAATGACAAAATAGGAATCATTTACCTGAAGCCAGAGATAGTCTTCATTCCTGTAACCTAAGAGATCATTTATATATGCTTTCGTTATCTTATCATATGGTAACTCAACTTGTCTTATCTGCTTACCATCCTTATCATAGATCCTTAATACCTTATCTTGTACCAGGACCACCCGATCCTTAACAACATCTAAGACAGCTGGTTCATCCACATCCGACTTCACTTTACAGATGAGTTTACCTTTAGGAGAAAAGATAACTTCCTCTACTTCATCCGTTTGATTATCATAGTTTGAGAAAACATAATATCCACCTAAGGTACGGCTTACCCTTTCATACCCATGGTCGGTTAGATATTTCCTTTGCGAGATACTATACAATTCATAGCAAAATTTCGTATATTCTGAATCAGCATAAACAACGGTTCGATAACTTTTTAGTAATACTAGATCAGAATCCAGCAATAGATTCTCTCCGCAATCAATATATTTGCTTGGAAATGATACAATCTCATGATAATCCTTTGTAAGAATACGGTCTCCTTCATATACACCTTCAGAGCTAACATTATGTTCTACTAGAAATTGACCTTTCTTTAAATTCAATATATCAGAAATTTCAACCGATTTATTCACAGTAGGATACTTGGCATTTACATCCACGACTGGAACATAACCTGCTTTCGTTAATATGGTCTGTGCTTCCTTTGTAGTCATATAATTATAAATAATTCTAGCCTTTGTATATTCTGGTTCTGACTTTCGAATGACTACGTAAAAGTCATTTACATAAGGATAATCACCCTTTTGAATGCTTTCATTGGTGGGCATGACGCCATTAATCGCCATAAACTTAAGCCCTGGTTTGGAATACATATGATTTGCATAGAAATAGACCGAATATCCAAGAGCATTGCTTGCATTATTGTAGGAAGCCAATACATCAATCAAATCTCCCATCTCTGCTGGCGTAACCACCTGCGGCCCCCTCATGATCGCCGATGCAGGAACCGCCAGCTTTTCCATCAAGGTCTGGCTTCCAGACTCTGAAGGCCTTTGAAATGCTAGTATCTCTTGATCCTTACCTCCTACTTTCGCCCAGTTTCTAATCTTCCCAGTATAGATATCAGTAATCTCTTGCTGTGTTAAGGAAGAAACCTGATTGGAATCATTTGCAATGAATACAAGTGCATCTCTTCCTAGTGGTTTAAATTCAAACTCAGCATATTGCTCCTTCATCTCTTCTAATATAATCTGAGAAGGTTCATATACAAATAAAATATCCGCTTCACCCTTCATCAATCTACGATATGACTCAGGAGTCTTATAAAACTTTAGGTCATTCTTAGCATCTTGTAAGCTTGCTCCCGTAAGGTGACAATAGATTGCTTCAGCCAGAGGAATATTGGCCGTAGAACCATCCAACACTGGAAATTCATCCTTTGACATAAATGGAGTATCAAAATTTTCAGGAACTGTAATTGCTTGTAGCTCAAATCTAAGTAAATTATCATGATTACCAACGATAACCGGAGTAGGTGCAGCTGTTGGAGTAATCGTCTTAGTTACACTAACAACTTGAGTTGGAGCAGTCGTAGCTGTCACTGTAATTTGAGCCTTCTCATCTCCTTTTGTTTCTTGTTCCTGTTTTTTCTTACAGCCACTTAGTATCGTGCATCCAATTAAGCAAGCAATCATCCACCTTTTCTTATTCATAACCTCTCCCCATTCCACACAGATTATTGTTTCAAAGTAGTAACTTGATTTATTATCATTATGTAGTTCTAAGATTAATTATAACATAATGGAAAATATATACAAGCGCGCTTAATGTATATTTCTTTTACTAGCGGCAAAATACTCATCAATGCTACATGTTTTTACTCTTCTTCACTAGTAGCTTTACTCCAAAAGCTTTAATGATAATACCTACAATAAAGTTTAGAATCGATATCATGTTTTCTGAAAGAAATGCATTAGCAACAGTACCTAACCCAGAGATGGCAGTCAAGAAAGCTAATGTGGAACACACACAACCAATTCCAAACTCTAGCACCTGTCTTTTACTATATTTGTGCTCTAGTACTTGACCTGTAAAAACTCCACTCCAGAAGATAAGGGTCAGCGGATTAGAGACTGTGAGGAGAATTCCTTTCAGAAATAAGTTTTGGCTTTCATTTCCTTGAAATAAAGCAATACTAGGTAGAATTGACCACCCTAAGGCTCCAAGCGATATGTTTAAGCCAAACACAATTAAAATCAAGGCACTGATCACCTTAAAAGCTGATTGAACCGACTGCTTTTTTAGTATTTTGGAAGCCCCCATTGCAGATAAGCCAATATAGCCAGCATCTATGAATGAAATCGCAAGCACTAAGATCAAGCCACTTAAAAAGCCATCCTTGGAAGCTGTCTGAAACACTAACAGACACATGGGTCCGACTGCAAATTGAAGCAGCATACCAAAACGAAATCCTTTGAGTAAATGAATCATTCTTAACTCCATTTCTGCGCTGCTTTTTTATTATCCAGTTTGTGCTTACAGCGCTGGCACAAACTGTTTATATAATCATCAATCCTCTGGTTGTCTCCCTCCTTCGGATGAGTTATAATTAAGAGTAGAAAATTAAACCAAGAATACTACGAAAAGATTAGTATAACAATGTGAGGTACCCGAATGGAACATGAAACTTATCATCAGCAGAAAACAATTGAAAATACATTAAAACTTCGTGACTTAATTGCAAACTTACCACATTGGATTAAGGATTTTTTCCGTGGTATTGAGCAAACCACAGAGTCCAGAACCAGAATTGCTTATGCGCAGGATTTACAGGTTTTCTTTGATTATATCATACATAACAATCCTATATATCATAATTTACAAGCCAATGAATTACCAATTGAGCTACTTACTCATTTACAGGCATCAGATATAGAGGAATTCTTAGAATACCTAAAAGTATACAAGAAGGATGGAAAGCGTTTTTCCAATAATGATCGTGCCATCAAGCGTAAATTATCCGCGCTTCGTTCCATGTACCGTTATTATCATAGGAATAAAATCATCGATGAAAATCCTGTCTTACAAGTAGACATGCCAAAGATTCACGAGAAAGCCATTGTTCGCTTGGACATCAATGAAGTAGCTGAATTATTGGATGTAGTGGAATCTGGAAACCGTTTAACCGACCAACAAAAGGTTTTCCATGAAAAGAACAAAATTCGTGATTTAGCCTTAATGACCCTCCTACTGGGTACCGGTATTCGTGTCTCTGAGTGCGTTGGATTAGATCTTAATGATGTGGATTTTAATAACGACCGTATCAAAGTGGTACGAAAAGGTGGTTATGAGTCCTTCGTCTATTTTGGTGAAGAAGTTAGAGAAGCCCTCCTTAGCTATCTAGAGGAACGGAAAAATATCGTAGCTGTAGATGGCCATGAGAATGCTCTCTTTCTTTCCTCTAGAAAAAGCCGTATCAGCGTACGCAATGTGGAAGTTCTAGTTAAAAAATATGCCCGAACTGTAACCACCATGAAAAAGATAACCCCTCATAAGCTTCGAAGTACCTATGGTACTTCCTTGTATCAAGAGACTGGAGATATTTATCTGGTAGCAGACATACTTGGTCACTCTGATGTCAATACCACCAAAAAACACTACGCTGCGGTGGAAGAAGAACGTAGACGAAGTGCTAGGGATAAGGTGAAGTTGAGGGAGAAATAATCGCGTATCATATGTAGTTGCCCTCGTAACCTCCTCAACTATATTTCCCCTGCGGTTTACTAATTGAGCTAGCGTCCAATAATTGTCAGCTGGAACTGCGTCTGGTAGGGCATATTTATTAAAGTAGTTGCTACGCACTTCGCATCATAGCTGTCATTCTTCTTAGCCATAGCAGTACTCATTCTCTGTGCATAAGATAAAGCAGGGTTTACGTCTTTCACTAAATAACCTTTCTCTAGTAAATAAAGTACCAATGCCCTACCATATCCATAAGCGTTTTCAAGCCCATATACAGCCGTAAGCACAATACCCCTGTTGTCTTTCTTACTTAACTGTTTACAATGCTTTTTAACCAACTCCTCCAATTTATAAAACTCGGATGGTCTGTTCTCAATTGTTATCTCGTCTACCTTTTCATTCCAACAGTTTAAAATTATTGCTGTATGTGTTTCCTTATGTAGGTCAACCCCTACATAAACATATTCATCTTTTCTTCTCATACCTCATTTCCTTTCCTGTTCTTTCATTCTAAACATAAACACCGGCAACCTCAGCTGAATAGCATTAACTCTAAGAGTCTGCAAGGGAGCGACAGCCTATCTATTTTCTGCTTATTCAGTTTTACAGGTTTTTGAGAATAGCTCTAGAAACTGTAATATCATTACTATTACAAATTTCTTCTGAATACGGTATAACGTCTCTTCTTGCTTAAGTCGAGTCTTTTCTCATATTTATTTTTCATAAGTGTTCCTTTTTATGTCCTGTTTTTCAATTTCTGTTATGAATTTAGAATTTATATGCTCCCACAGGTTCATATCTGGTAGATATACCCTGTAACAGTAAAGGCTACGGATAAACTGTTACCCGTGGCCTTTACTATGTCTCCCCTATTTTCTTTTCTGTTAATAGCAACACTTTTATTCTTCTTTTGTTTTAAGATAGCGGTACAGAGTAGAGGAAGATACCCCCGACAACTTTTCTATCTCAGCAACGGAAAAAGCCTTTGTTTTATAAAGCCTGATTGCTTTCTCTATTCCTTCTGTCAGCCTTGGTCTGCCTACCGTTCCGGCTTCTTTTGCCTCATTAAAACCTTGTCTTCTTTTTCTTTCAAGATAATACTTATTTATACCGCAAATCCTTTCATTGCTGTATGAAATTCTTTTCCATTTAGGTACTGCTCTATGATACTTACCAGAATGACCTGTTTATCCTGTAATAGTTTTAGAACACTTAACAGTTCTTTGGCTTCGTCGGCTAAATCAACAACCGAACGAATGATTATGTAATCGTCCTCCCCTATTAACTCGAGTAGCTTTCTTAATTGTACTCTGTCTGCCTCTCTGTCTGTAAAGATATTTTCCTCACTGATACTCAAATCTTCAATAAGGCTTAATACCCCGGAATTATTAATCAGATTAATAGATTCATTATCTTCTCTTAGATATGCATAATACATACGGTTTGCCCTCCTTTTTGCCAAAACCCCAAGAATTTTGGTACAAAAGAATATTATCTTTTTAATTACCTTCCAAAACCTTTCCCACAATCCTTTCTGGTTACTTTTGTGTTATTTATTTATATGAAAATACCCTTTAGAAGGTAGTTTTATAAAAAAGAATATAACATTTTATTTGTGAGAAAATACTTAAAATACGGTTTATAACTGCTTCAAAACCTATAGAATAATGATTACCCAAAAATCATATTTTGTATCTTTTAGCGCCTCTACTGTATCCAATGGTTCACTTGAACATATTGATCCAAATGTTCTTTCATTACCGTATACTTAATATAAATTTATCTGTTACTAATTTTCATATATATGTCCAAGAACTATGTATAAGCTTATCCAATTCTATACCCATTCCCTTAATATCCCTGCTTATGGTATTTTTCATTAACGTTCCTTTGAACAACTTTCTTACTTTAATAACGTCTCCGAATCTATTCTTAAATCTCCTCCCTATATACTTATCTTATGTCCCTCAAAATGTGTCCAGTTTTTATTATTTATGTTACTTTTTATTTCAACTGTAGAATACAAATATTTTATAGCATTGAAAAAGGCCACAACAGCCGAAATTGTGTGACCTTCTGACAGTACTTATATTTTCTTTCCTAAATTTATGTTTTTTATTTCTAGTAAATTATCTCCCTTCGCCAGCATATCTCTTTTCAAAGTACAGCTTAGGTTTCTCACATTGCAATTCCTCGAATCCCATCTCTGCAAGATATAAATGCAATTTCTGTACCATCTCATCATTTAATGAGATATCTAACGTTCCACTCATTTCTTCATTTAAGTCTAAATCATTTTCATCAATAATGTATATTCTTAAATACCATTTATGAAACTCATCAAACAGACCTAGTTTGACATTAGTATCTCCTGAGCGACTATTATAAAATATATTATTGT
>JAEYWQ010000332.1 GCA_023428885.1 Bacillota bacterium | reverse complement strand
GGGTTAGGCCTAGCAATCGTAAAGCACATCGTTGCAAAACATGGTGAAAGACTCTACATTGAAAGTGAAGTCGGGGTGGGTACTAAGATAACGATTGAATTATAAAAGTCAGCTGTAAAATGATAGTGTCATTTTACAGCTGACTTTTTGTCTTGCATAGGAAATAAGATGAATGTCCTATGCAAAAGCACTACGTACCATGGTGCACACGACTGGTCTAATTTGGTAACTGATATTTTTCTTTCATTGCTTCATATTGTTCTTTAAAGGTTATCTCACCAGTATACTTGAGATCGTGTAGATAGCTATGTGTCTCGAAGTTATTCTCACTTAGCTGAAGTAAACTAATTGCTATGTTAGAGCAGTGATCAGAAACACGTTCATAATTGGTTAAGAGATCGGAATAAATATAACCTAGCTCAGTTGTACATAAACCCTTCTGAAGACGGGTAATGTGACGATCCTTAATTTCCTTGCGAAGAAGATCGATTACTTCTTCTAAAGGTTCAATTCTTCTACAAAGAGCTAAATCACGACGCAAGAAAGCGTCTAAGGTCTGATTAAGGATATCAGTAAGTGCTTTGGTAATCACTTTAATTTCGTTTTGAGCCTCTTCAGAGAAGGTAACCTTTTTCTCATGGATCTCTTTTGCAGTATGCATGATATTCACAGCATGATCACCAATACGCTCGAAGTCACCAATGGTGTGTAAAAATACGGATACTTCTTTGCTATCCTCCATGGATAGTGACTTGTTACTTAATTTTACCATATAGGAAGCAAGAGCATCTTCATAATGATCGATTTTATCCTCTTTTACGACAATTTCGTCTGCTTTCTCAGGATCGAAATTGTTTACCAGTAAAATAGAATCCTGTAAGGTGTTGCAGGAAAGAGATGCCATTTGCTTGATTAACTGATTGCATTGGTTCAAAGCGTAACCTGGAGAAGCTAAGAAACGGTCATCAAGTCCGCTAAATTCATTCTTTGCCTCTGTAATTGTTTCATCCTCTTTTAATGTTGCATAGGCTAATTTCTCCAGCAGTTTATTAAATGGTAATAAGACAGAAGTAGCAACTAAATTAAAGATAGTATGAACAATTGCTATGGATACTGCACTTACCTTATCATTGATAAATGGGAAGCCAATGGTATATTGTATCGTATAAAAAATAGCTAAGAATAAAATGGTACCAATTAAGTTAAAGTATAAATGTACTAAAGCGGCACGTTTTGCATTTTTAGAAGTGCCAATACTAGATAAAATTGCAGTGATACAGGTTCCGATGTTTTGTCCCATAATAATAGGAATCGCTGAACCAAATGTAATTTTACCAGTCGTGGACAATGCCTGCAAGATACCAACAGAGGCAGAGGAACTCTGGATAACAGCTGTTAGAATCGCTCCTGTTAGTACACCTAAGATGGGATTACTAAACATCGTTAGGATATCAGTGAAAGCAGGAACATCAGCTAGTGGTTCTACAGCCCCTGACATAGCTTCCATACCAAACATTAAGATGGCAAAGCCTAATAAAATACTACCTATATCTTTTTTCTTTTCCTGTTTGCAAATCATAAACAAGACTATACCAATAAAAGCTAAAACTGGTGAAAAGGTACTTGGTTTTAGGAGATTAACAATAAAACTATCACCTTGTAGACCAGATAAGCTTAAGATCCAAGCTGTTGCCGTAGTACCAATATTAGCTCCCATGATTACACCAATCGCCTGGGATAACTTCATAATACCAGAATTAACAAAACCAACCACCATAACAGTAGTAGCAGAGGAGGATTGTATCACTGCAGTGACAAATGCACCCAGCGCAACTCCTTTGACAGGATTGGAGGTTAGTCGTTCTAAGATACGTTCTAATCTACCACCTGCAACTTTGTCAAGACCGGTTCCTAAAACACTCATTCCATATAGAAATAAAGCTAGTCCCCCTAATAGTGTAAAAAACATAAAAATATCCATTTAAATCTCCTTCAAATTTAATCCATCGTAAAATTAACTAGAAATCACATTCTTACCTAGAATAGATGAAATTTGTAAACACAGTTAGTGTTTTGTGTAAAATCTGTGTAAAATGATTCGACTTATATCATATGTTTATCAATAAAACAATGCCTTATTCTCATAAGTAGGTTCACTAGTTAAGTGCATTCCTAGTTTTTTGAAGATTTTGCGGTCAACATCCGAGATAATAACACTTGTATGAACCTCACAACCTTTTAAATTAGGTAGCTGCGCCAACGCTTGCTTGGCAGCATCATCGTGCATCGCACTAATGGAAAGAGCGATTAAGACTTCGTCGGTGTGAAGTCTTGGATTTTTGCTACCCAGGTAACCTGTCTTAAGCTCTTGTATAGGCTGGATTGCTAATGGAGATATTAGGTGGGTCTCATGCTCGATTTGAGCTAATTTCTTCAGTGCATTTAATAAGACAGCAGCAGATGCACCTAGAAGGTCTGTTGTTTTTCCGGTGATTAACTCGCCAGAAGGTAATTCAACTGAAGCGGCTGGGGAGTTCTTTAAAGTTGCCAAATCATTAGCGACTTTGACTACCTTTCGGTCGTCTACCGTAATATTTGCTTGATTTAATAACAATTCTAATTTATATACTTCTTCGGATTTCTCAGGGTCATTGGTAGCATCACAAAGTGTCTGATAGTAACGGCGAATGATTTCTTGCTTGGAAGCTTCACGGCAGGCTTCATCATCGATAATACAGTTACCAGCCATGTTTACACCCATATCCGTTGGTGATTTGTAAGGGCTGTTGTTAGCAATGCGTTGAAAGATAGCATTTAGAACAGGGAAGATTTCAACGTCACGATTATAATTTACAGTTGTTTTCCCATAAGCTTCTAAATGGAAAGGATCAATCATATTCACATCGTTCAAATCTGCAGTTGCTGCCTCATAAGCAAGATTGACGGGATGCTTTAATGGTATATTCCAGATTGGGAAGGTTTCAAACTTTGCATAACCAGCACGGATACCACGTTTATGTTCATGGTAGAGCTGGGAAAGGCAGGTGGCCATCTTACCACTGCCAGGGCCTGGAGCCGTAATAACAACGAGAGGACGGCTTGTCTTAATATAATCATTCTTGCCATAACCTTCTTCGCTTAAGATATAAGAGATATTATTAGGATAGCCTGGGATTACATAATGTACATAAACACAAATTCCTAGTGACTCTAATTTGGATTTGAAGATATCAGCACTTGCTTGGCCAGAATATTGAGTAATGGTTACACTTCCAACATATAGCCCTTTGCTCTGGAATGCGTCGATTAATCGTAAAACATCTAAATCATAGGTAATACCAAGATCACCACGCACTTTGCTTTTCTCAATGTCAGCTGCACTAATAACAATCACTATTTCTGCTTGATCTTTTAGTTCTAATAACATTTTCAATTTGGAATCCGGAGCGAATCCAGGCAATACACGAGAAGCGTGGTAATCATCGAATAGTTTACCACCAAACTCTAAGTATAATTTATTATCGAACTTACTAATTCTTTCTCTAATATGCTCAGACTGCATTTTCAGGTATTTTTGATTATCAAATCCAATTTTCATTTATCTATCGTC
>JAEYWQ010000175.1 GCA_023428885.1 Bacillota bacterium | reverse complement strand
CAGTAGTACAGCTTAGTACAATACACTTTTTGTCTAATAATTCACGTAGTGTTTGTACCTGGGGTAAGATTAATCTTCCTTTTGGTGCTTGAATGTCCTGAGGCATCACCAGTAATACCGTATCCCCCTCAGTAACTAAGTCTCCTGTAATACTCTTAGCGTCATAATCTTCTGGAAGCTTACGTATAATTTCCTCTCGGATCTTTTCAATCCCCTGTTTTAAGATAGCACTAATCTTTACCGCATCTTCTCCAGTAACCTGCAAGATCTTAGCATGCAAACCTTCAACATCACTTAACTGATCTATCTTATTAATTACCATCACGACTGGTGTTTTTTTTGCTTTAAAATCTGCTACCCACTCTAATTCTAACTGAATATCGTCCTCAGAGCAAACAATAATAGCAACATCCGTCTTCTCCATGGCCAGCTTAGTCTTCTCAACTCTCATCTCACCCAGATAGCCTTCATCATCAAATCCTGCCGTATCAATCAGGACACAAGGCCCAATACCATAGATCTCAATCGTTTTATAAACAGGATCTGTTGTGGTTCCTGCCACCTCTGAAACCAAAGCCGTATTATGGCCAGTTAAGGCATTAATTAAGGTTGACTTACCACTATTCCTCTTTCCAAAGATTCCGATGTGTAGTTGACTTGCTCTTGGTGTACCTACTAAACTCATATCTATACTCCTTCTCAACATATATTTTAACACCCTTTACCAGAAAAATTCCTAACATCGTATTTCCTGATTTTGCACTCACTAAAATCTAAAATCTCTCTTACCCGCCGCAATTTGTTGAAGATTATCTTTAGCTATTCCTAACACCTTTGCATTAGGAATGGTCTCTAACTCTTTTGCTATTAGCGCTTCCCCCTTAATCTTAGTGTCAGGCCCAGCATAGTCTTCTAAATATTCTTTTAAGGTCATAAGAGCGTTAGGCTGACAGCAGTTTGCAATCTGACCTGATTTTACTAAAGACATAAAACGGTCTCCTGTCCTTCCTTCTCGATAGCAGGCAGTACAAAAACTTGGAATATGACCTAGCGATAATAACCAATTCACAACCTCATCTAAGGTTCTTGTATCCTCCACATCAAACTGAGCAGAGCTTTCTTCTTCTAGTTCCGGCTCGGCATAACCACCCACACTGGTTTTAGAGCCTCCACTGATTTGCGATATTCCAACCTTTAGTGCTTTTTCACGACAGGCCTGGGATTCACGGGTGGATACAATGATCCCTGTGTAAGGTACTGCGATTCTCAATATTGCTACAATTTTCTCAAAGGTCTCATCTGAGATAGCATCCTTAAAACTGTTTGGATCAATATCATCTGCTGGCCGAATACGTGGTACACTAATGGTATGAGGGCCTACTCCCATGGCTGCTTCTAAATGTTCTGCATGCATCAAGATACCTGCAAAATCATAGCGATAGGTATTAAGTCCATATAATACCCCTAAACCCACATCATCAATACCAGCTTCCATTGCCCGATCCATCGCTTCCGTATGATAAGCATAATTATGCTTTGGACCAGTTGGATGTAGTTTTTCATAATTTTCTTTATGATAGGTCTCTTGGAATAAGATATAGGTTCCAATTCCAGCTTCTTTTAGTTTCTTATAGTCCTCAACACTTGTTGCCGCAATGTTAACGTTAACTCTTCGAATGGCACCGTTTTTATGCTTGATAGAATAAATCGTTTGAATGCTTTCTAAGATATATTCCAAGGGATTGTTCACTGGATCTTCACCAGCTTCTAAAGCTAAACGCTTATGTCCCATATCCTGAAGTGCGATTACCTCCTTACGGATTTCCTCTTGAGTAAGTTTCTTACGTGGAATATGCTTGTTTATGTAATGATAAGGGCAGTATACACAGCCATTGACACAATAATTGGACAAATACAAAGGTGCGAACATGACAATTCGATTCCCATAGAATCTTTCCTTTATCTTCATCGCTAATTGATATATTTTATGGACTTCATCCTCTAAATCACATTCTAATAAAACAGAAGCTTCTCGATGATTTATTCCCTTCATAAGAGAAGCTTTCTCTAGTATCTGATCAATTAATACACGGTTATTCTTATTCGCCTTCGCATACTTCAGGGTTTCTAAAATTTCTTCATGGTTGATAAATTCCTCTGCTGCATTTGACTTAACGTCGTACATAACTAACCCTCCATATTTGTTATTCTCTATGTTATTACTCAGCTTTACATACGTATTGCTTGATAATCTCCTCGGTCAACTGTAAGCTCATAACCAATTTTTTTCATACGATTATCCAAACAAAATCTACATTCTGCTGCCTCATCCCCCGTACAGATTTTGTTATCATAAAGCTGATAATCCTTTCTAACCGAAGTAGGTGATAGATTCGGCATTACCACATTCGCTCCGGATAGAATCCCTTCCTCTCGTCCATTTGGATGAATGGTTCCAAGTGCCGTAGTTGCAGGAATTAAGGCATTCGGTATCATGAGACGAAGGATACTAATTAAGACTAAGGTTCTCTCCATAGATCCTTTTTCTTCCATTGCAAATGGTGTATCATGGTGTGGAAGAAAAGGACCAATTCCAACCATTTGTGGGGAAAGCTCTTTTAAAAACATCAGATCCTCCACGATATGTTCTATCGTTTGATACGGAGAACCCACCATGAAGCCTGCTCCCACCTGATAGCCAATTTCTTTTAAGGTCCATAGACACTTCTTTCTATTATGTAACGTTAATTCTTTGGGATGAAGTTTTTCATAATGCTCTTCATTGGCTGTTTCATGGCGTAAGAGATAACGGTCAGCACCAGCCTCAAAATAACGCTGATAACTTTCCCTGCTCTGCTCCCCAATGGATAAGGTCAGCGCACAATCAGAAAACTTATGTTTAATCTCTCTGATTATCCTTACCATCTCTTCATCCGAATAACTCAAATCCTCTCCACCTTGTAAGACAAAGGTACGAAATCCCAATTCATGGCCTTGCTCACAGCAGTGTAGAATGTCTTCTAAACTTAGACGATATCTGCTAACATTACGATTGCTTCTTCGAATTCCGCAGTAAAAGCAATCATTTTTGCAATAATTCGTGAATTCAATTAGCCCTCTGGTGTAGATTTTATTTCCAAACTGCCCCTTAGCAACTTCCCTAGCTCGTTGTCTCAGATATAAGGTATCCTCCTGAGATATGTCTGTTAATAACTTGATAAATTCATCCTTAGACAAGATCTGATTCTCTTCTAATTGATCAATTAACTTCTTTATATCCGCCATATACAACTCACTCCCTTTTCTTGCATTATAACTACGCCGAACCGGTGTCGCAATTTTTTGGCAATATTCTTTACCCGGTCGTGTACATTTAAAAAAATCCTTGTGCCTCTTAGGCACAAGGATAGTAGAATAATCCTTATATGGACATGATAAGGATTACAAATATTCGCTCTATTCTTCGCCTTCTTACTCGGGCGTACCCTCGTCGTTAGCACGATATTGATTTACACCATTATACTCCATTGGCTTATTTTTGTAAATGAGATTCCATTGATTTCACATAGGATACGATTGGCTGAATGAATTTGATATCAGAATAATCTATTGATTTTGCTATGGTCTTGGCCATACCTTCTTCTTCTGGAGTTTTATCTTTCTTCTTTCCAAGCATCGCCACAAACATCTTCATCATAAGCTTGCTCCCAAGCTTCATAGCTTCATAATTTATTCCACTTTGAAAATAAAAGTATGGTATTTTTTCTATTTCTTCTGTAGTAAAGTTTGCTTCCTTCACCACGTCCTTAACTTTTAGCGCTTCAGCAGGAGCAGCACCGGTAGCAAATACAATCAATTTCTGACCTGGATTTCCTGCAATTCTTTTTTTAAACTTCTTTAGCCCTCCAATCTGTCCAGCGG
>JAEYWQ010000156.1 GCA_023428885.1 Bacillota bacterium | reverse complement strand
GGAAGAAGGTGATTATAATAACTAATTCAGATCTAGTCGATATTATAACCTTGTTAATCTGTGTTATAACGTTCTTAGATCAACGTTATGCACGGAAGAAATAATTTTTTTCTCTAAAGGGATTGCCGTAACTGGCATTCTCATACCTACATTTACTTCTACATACTAATTATAACCATAAGCTTACATTCTATACTATATATCTCTATACTCCTCTTACTATCTATGTAATATCACATCATAGGCTACATCCAATGCATCCCTGGCATCGCATTCATAATCAACTTGTACGTAATTTTCGATCCTGCTTTCATCTGCGCGTTGAAAGTTCTTTGTAGGAATTGTAATATATAGGTTTGTATTAGGTGTTTCAAAGATGGAGATATCACCATAATGATTCGGTGCATTCCCTGGAATCTCGCCAACAATTTTCCCCAAATCGTTATCTGCAATTATTTCAGCAAACATCATACCAGAACTGTAAGTTGACACAGATGTCAACACATATAGATTTCCATCAAATTCAAGCTCTTTGTTCGGTTCTAGCCAAACCATATTCTCATCATTTATTTTCATAAAAGGTCCCAACCTTAGTTGATAAGCATCGGTTTTCATGTGATATACACCAAGATATTGCACGAATTCTTCGATTACTGAACTATTCCCTCCACTATTATTACGTAAATCGAGAATGATATTTTTTAAATTGTTTTTCTTCACTTCGTAAAAAAATTCACCAACACGATCTTTATATACCGAATTATTGTTACACATGGTGAGTGTTAGAATTCCTATATGATTCTCCTGATCAATCTCATAATTAACAAAAGAAGTTTCCTTCGATCCACCTTCGGTTTGATTGATTTTGTCATACTCCTCAGAAAGCAAAAAGTCCTCACTATGATAAGTGTAATCAACTAATTCCCCTTCTCTATTCTCATATGTATAGATGACTGAATCCGAAGCTATTCCAAGGTACTCTAAACCTTCTCGATAATTACTATGGTTTCTTATCTTTTGAATACCCCACTCTTCCAATTCATAACTTATGTAATCTATGTTTTCTTGAAACCAAGTTTCAAGAAAAATACCGTTAATCGCAACTAATTTCTCTCCCCACTCACGATGGTGCTTTATATCCTTTAAGTAGTGCATATCACTTGAATAATATTGAACTTCGGTATGAGCATTCCTCTGCCAAGCCATAACTGTCTCCATTTCCCTCCATAGACTAAGTAGGGTGATTTGGTCTGCTTCTTTTAGAGAATTTAATGCTTGCTGGTAGGAATCATTTAGTTCTTTAGTAGCACCATCAATAAACATAGGATGCACTTTTAGAAGGTACTTCATCAAGTAATCCAGATCTTCCTTGGCTTCTTCATAGGTTAAAATCGTGGATATGTTCTTACTTCGATATTCAATATCAGTTCGTAAGACTATGCTATTCCAATAAGGATTCCCATAGACACCAAACCAACCAAGAAAAAGTAAGAACAATTCTAAGCAACATAGAATAATCTTTTTCATTAGTTTAAACTTCTTACCATAGACTACCATATACCATAGAAAGCTGCCAAAGATTAAAATCAGAAGCCCGATTTGGCACCAGACAGGTACTGAAAACCAAAATAGGTCAACAGGTATTAACACTATGTGCAATAGAATGAAGAATAAGATTAAAAACCCCTTAATAATTTTGTCCTTAAACGTTTTCATAGAAATGCTCCTCCCCTTAAGCGATTTCTGTGACCACTCTGCAGAATGGCCACTTCATATTTCAATATCTTAATATCTCAATTAACTTCTCAATGTCATAATATTATAATTTCACTACTTCCTGCTCTAATTTACAATTATGTTCTATCATAAACTGTAATACTTCATGATAATTTATCGTTTCTTCTTTCTCATTTAACATCTGAAGTCTTCTACGATCGTTTACCGTTAGCTCCTGCCAAAACTCAGAATATTTCTCTAGCGTTTCTACATCCATTCCTAGCAGGTCATATGGAATTCCAGTTCGCTTAATCAGATGTTCATAAATATAAAAACCACCAGCATCAATATCACCAAAGTGCACGTAGGACTTCTTAGGATTGTCTTCATAAACCTTCTTTAAAAAATCTCTCTTGACACGATTATGATACCCTCCAAGATAGACCACAAAGCAATTCTGAGCCTCGAAGGAATGAAAACTGGTCAGATTCTCAATGGTTACGATTCGGCCAGCTGTAATCTCAATTTTCTTAATCTGAGCTAGGGAAATGGTAGAGAAGGAAATGTCCCCTTGTATTTTAGACAAATCTAAGGTTTGATCCCCAATGGTAAGAATGGCTTGTCCCTTCATCGATACATGCGTCGGTGTCTTTACGATTCCATACTCTTCCAAAGCCTCTTCTTTGCTGGCACACTCCCCATATTCATATAAGAAGAAACGAATTCGTTCCTCCATTGCTTCTAGTTTTTTAGAATGACCTAAGACACGAACTGAAAAATCGCGAATAAATTGCTCTGAGTCATTCTTTACGATCTCGCGGATTGCCATAAGCATCTCTTCATAGCTTTGAAAATCCCCATCAAAATAAGATACTTGTTTATTCTGCTTTATGCGCACCTTTTGATCTTTCACATAGGCTTCTAAGAAGATGGCCATCGGTTCATCAGCAACAATACGAGCTAATTCGTCCCAAACCTGCGTTAATTGGTATTGAATGTCCTTCTTTCCCACCCGGTTACAGATATGATAGCTTTCTTCTAGTTGTTCTAGATTCAAGGTGATATTTGAAATCAATCCGTTTCTCAACCATTTGACGTAAATGAGCTTTTTATCCTCCAGTTCTGTTACTGCTTGATTCACTCTTTGAAACATCTCATATTGTGAATCATCCACATAAGAAGGAAAAACTTTTTCCGGTTTGATTGAGATATTCTGAGTAACTTTATTCTCCCCAAGAAAGGTTTTACTCTTTTCAAATTTATCGAGTAATGCATTCAATATCGTTTTCTGTTCTTTCAACATGCTCTCACCTACATATCATATTCTTCGATAATGCTGTTCGTACCTACACGAATTGCGGTTAATATGGTATCTACCTTCTCTCCAATTACTTCAACCTTAGCAGGCGGAGTGGCCATAATCACTTGTAGTTCTAATTTTTGAAAGAAATCCATCATGGATCCGATTCGTTCGTCATCCATCTTATCGAAGGCTTCATCCAGGAGCATCAACCGAATGCTATTACCAAATCGGTAAATCTGGGAAAACGATGCCGCAATTGCCACATAGTAAGGAACCTGAGTCTCACTACCGCTCTTTTCCCCATATATGGTAGAGAATTTCTGAACGGAACCATTTTTCTTATGAATTTCAATATCATAGTCTAAGTAGGAACGATAATCAGTATATTCCTGGATTACTTTATCCCCTTTATCGTCCTTTGTCATTAACTTGTCGAACAGTTCCTTCATCTCTTCCTTATATTCCTCTTCAAACGTTGCTGTCCACAGGTTATACCCTTCTTGGTTATTCTCCGAGGTTATCATGCGATACAAGCTATCCTTCTTTTTATCGCTGGTCAAGACAAAGCGGTAACTGTCTTCTCCATAGTAGATACCATGTAAAGATTTATTTAAGTTCTTAAATTCATTTTTCGCATTTTCTATGTTTTCTTTCATACGGGAAAGAAAATCGCTTTTAAATATGGTCTCACAGTCTTCTTGAGCTTTACGCAATTGTTCTTCAAATCGTACCATCTCTACGGACTCTAATTTGCTCTTGGCATCAATATAATCACGAATTCCTTCTAAGCCACGAAGAAAATCTTGATCAAACGTATGATTAAAGCTCTCTTGAAGATCTCGAAGACCGCCTTTCCCATTTAAGAACTCTTCTCTTTCATTTTGGAACTGAGTTTTCTGTGGAGCGAAGTTTTCTGCAATGACCTTAGGAGTCTTGGTTTTACGATTAAGTAGATATTTTTCCTCTGCCTCTCTACTTTCTTGTGGATATTGATCTATTTGTTCCTCAAAACGCCTTAGCTCACGCGCCAGTTCAGATCCTCTTCGTTCAATCTCTTCCAGAGCCAGGTCATTACGATTTAAGAGCCGATTGGATTCTTTCTGATGACTATCTTTTTCATGATCCAGCTTTAACACTTGCTTTTTACACTCTTCGATTTGATTCATTAATTCAATTAACGTAGGATCTTGTTGTGCCTTACGAAGTTCTGCCTTTGCTTCCTTTAACTGATTGTCATAATGGACAACCAGTGACGGGGCTTCTAACACGGTCTTCATCCAATCGATATTAAGTTTACTTCCTGCCGCTAATATATCAGCCAATGCTTCACTTCGTTCTCGTAATCTCTTACGCTCCTTGGTAGCCTCTTCTAACTCTAGCCTTGTATTCGTGATCTGTACATGATAGGCATTCTGTCCAATATAAGGATTTCGATATCGCTCTCGATCTAATACTCTGGCAACAAAGCCTTGATAAAGCATACAGTCCGATGTAAGCGCAATATCATATTGTTCTAGTTCTTCAATCGTAGAAACTCGATTCACCCTGCCAAGAATATAGTTTGCATAAGCTCTTGCGTACCGATTCTCACTGTGAACTACGTAAGCTAGTGTGTTATGATCAACGGTATCCGCTGTTTTTAGTTTTCGGGTATTGATAATACCTGCGGTATGGATCTGACCCTTAAAACTATGATATATAGACAAGGCAAGAGAATAGTATTCCGGTTCTACAATCAGATTGAATTTCTGAAGGTGAAAATATCCTTCCACCGCATCTCTCCAATGTTCATCTGTGATTTCTAAGAGTTCTGCCACCACATAAACTTTACTATCGATCCCTTGGCGCTTAAATTCCTTCTCAATTGCTGCTCTTAGCTTCATGGTATTGTCTGGGAAGGTTAATATTCTACGGTTCAGTTCATCCAATCGTTTCTGTAAGTTTTCAACACGACCATTCATTTCTTTTCTTTGTATTGCAAGTATTGCTTCTTCTTCACGGAATGCTTTCATCTGATGTTCTATCTCACCAGATAAACGTTGCACAATGGCAACCTTCTTGGTAACATCCCCTTCTCTTATTAAACTTAATAGTTCTTCCTTGCTGATTATCTGTATTCCACGTACCTGTAACAATCGAAGAAACGTTTCAATATCATCAACAAAGCCATTCAACTTCTTTTGATTTTGCTGTTCTTCTCTTAAACTTCTTGTCAAATCTTCGATTCTGCGCCCAATTCCCTCCATCAACTGGCTGGACTCATTATTGCGCATCGCTACGTTTAACTCAATCTGTTTTTCAGATAGGTGATTTAGTTGCTGGTTAATTTTATTAATTTCCAAGGATAATGACTCAATGTATTGTTTGTTTTTTTCAATTTCATCCTTACGATAATTGATTTCAGAATCTTGAAAATCGATATTCGCTTTGGTAATTAACATATCATTAATCATGATGTCACGATCTTTTCTCCGTACAGCTTCATATTTCTCTAAGATTTGAACCAATAGATTTAGCTTTCGTTTGGATTTTTCCATCAGTTCTTCCAACTCACTTAAAGTCTCAATGTTAACTCTTAACGCTTCAACATCAATCTTATCCTCAGACAGTACAAACTTATTAATAAAATCCTTCACATGATCCATCGGCTTAAAGGCTAAGGATTTCGGAACAATATCAAAAAACTTATCCTCAAGATTTCCCATTCTTCGCTTAAATCGATCCTGTGCCATTCCAAGCTGATCAATATACCTGACCGGTGTCCCGTTTCGTTTAAATTCATTAGCTAAGGCTGGTTTGCTTCCGTTTAAAAATGAAAGGTCATCCAATCGGCATTCCTCAATATACCACTTGGTGATCACTGCACTTTCTTCATCTGGAGAAGTCATATGCACTCCCAGGACAAAGTATTTCCCTGTTTTTTCTTCATAGAACTCCAGTGCCACATTGGATAGTACTACATTTTTACGAAGATAGAATTCACCGATGGTTCCAGTTTTACATCGAACATAGCCTTTTAAGCTACGGTTACTCTTTTCATTGGCTGCTAGATTAAACTTACGTGTATTGGTTGTTAGTACAAGCTGGATTGCATCCAACACCGTAGATTTCCCTGCGGTATTCTCACCACTAACCAAAGTCGATCCATTCAGTGCAATTAACTCATTCTCAAAATAATGCCAATTAATTAGCCTGACTCTGGTCAGAAGCTTCTTCCAGTTCTCCATCTTCCTCTCCCCCTGCATAATTCCTTAGTTTATCTTGAAGCTGATTGTAATACTCATTGATTTGATCTGTACCCACCGCTAGAAAGATGGACGGATAAATAATAATTCTTGTCTCAGCTTGAGTTACATCAT
>JAEYWQ010000154.1 GCA_023428885.1 Bacillota bacterium | reverse complement strand
GCTTCTTGTTTTTCAACAGTGTACTTTGAGAAATATATTCTGCCCAGAGTAGGGACTCCTCTGTCCTTTGGCTGTCTATGAACGACGATTTCGATTTAGTTCCGATACCCTTGTGGATTCAGAGACTGCCAACGATAAGCATCTTTACACATCTCTTCTAACCCTTTTTCAGCGCTAAACAAAAGTTCTTCATGAGCAAGACTTGGATCAGCATAACAGCTGGCTATATCACCTGGTCTTCTTCCTTTCACTACATAAGGAATTTCCTTTTTGCATACCTTTGCGAAAGCAGCGATCATCTCGAAGACACTGACTCCCTTCCCTGTACCTAAGTTGTAGGTCTTTACACCTTCCATTGTGTTAAGCTTCTCAATTGATTTCACATGACCTACAGCTAGGTCAGTAACGTGGATATAATCTCTGACACCACTACCATCTTCTGTATCATAATCATTACCAAATACCTGCACTTCTCTTAACTTACCAACTGCTACCTGGGTAATGTAAGGTACTAAATTGTTAGGAATACCAAGGGGATCTTCCCCAATCATACCACTTGGATCTGCACCAATTGGGTTAAAGTATCGTAATAAGATAATCTTCCATTCATGATCTGCTACCCATAAATCTCTTAACATCTCTTCCTGCATTAGCTTTGTTCTTCCGTATGGGTTAGTAACAGATAGAGGGAAATCTTCCTTAATCGGTACGGTATGTGGGTTGCCATATACTGTGGCAGAAGAACTAAATACTAGCTTCTTTACATGAAATTCTGTCATAAGCTCGCATAGTACCAGCGTTGATACCAAATTGTTATAATAATATGCCAACGGTTTTACAACAGATTCTCCCACTGCCTTTAAGCCAGCAAAATGAATGACTGCCTCTATGTTCTCTTTTTCAAATACCCTTCTTAATTTTTCCTTATCTTCAAGGTTAAACTCATAAAATGTTAGATCCTTACCTGCCAGGCCTTTCACTCTTTCTAACGATTCTTTTGAAGAGTTACATAAGTTATCAACAACTACAACATCATATCCTTTTCTTAATAACTCAAGGCAAGTATGACTCCCAATATACCCTGCACCACCAGTAACTAATATTGACATCTCTTTCCCCTTTCAAACAAATAGCGATTAACGGTACTTATCAACAATTTCATTCATCTCATTCCATTTTAGCTCCATATCCTCCACAAGTGCAATTTGGGTATGGCAACGGTCCAAATTATGTTCTTTTCTGTGAATCTTAAAGTAAACATCCCCTTCTAGGTAATCCGTTAAAAAGCGCATTCCACATTCTAATGTCATATTCTTTGCTCCATAAGGCAGCATAGTTATTTCATGATCCGTCAGACTACCTTCACAACCAGCAAGAAAACCTTTCACATATTGCTCAAATAAATTCAAATCCAAACTTACTTTTGATATATCCTTTTCATCTTCTGCTGCTGTATTTGCCCCAAAACGGATGGAGTCACCAAAATCATAGATGGACAAGCCTGGCATAACCGTATCCAAATCAATCACGCATAATCCTTTACCTGTTTTGTTATCAATCATAACATTATTTAGTTTGGTATCATTATGGGTAACGCGTAGGGGTAGTTTTCCTTCTTCTAGATACTTCTTGCCAAGCTCCATATCTTCTTTTCGATTGATATAAAATTCAATTTCCTTTAAAACATCTTTGGCCCGATTGCACTTGTCCTTTTTGACCGCTTGTAAGAACCTTTCATAACGCAAGGGTGTATTGTGAAAATCTGGAATTACATCATACAAGACAGAGGCATCAAAGGAGGCTAACAGCTTCTGGAATCTTCCGAAAGCAACTGCACTCTGATAAAAGTCTTCTGGCTTACTAACCTGATCATAGCAGCTGGCATCCTCAATGAACAGGTACATCCTCCAGAAACTTCCTTCGCCGTCTGTGTAAAAGGCTTCCCCATTCTTTGTATAAATCACTGTCATAACTTCTCTTAGCTCGTCACCCTTTTGTTTCTTTACCTCATTTTTCAAAAAGCTAGTAACATTTGTTATGTTATGCATTAATTTAGCTGGTTCTTTGAAGATGTTATGATTCATACGTTGTAAAATATATCGTATATCCTTTAAATTCTCTTCAACCACCACCACATAAGTATCGTTGATATGGCCCTTTCCATAACGTTCATAATGTTTTGGCTTTCCTTCTATCAAAAACTGACTGATTGCCTCTGTTATAAGCTCATTCTTTACATCTTTAGTCATAGTAACCCTCCACAATGATTTTTCTGTCCCTACCACAAACTCTCAGGATAAACACCTTGTTCTTTTAGTTTTGCTATCTCTTTCAGCACAACTTCCTTGTCTTGTTTATAGGTAACCCCAAACCATTGATCCTTCGAATGCAGAACTTCTACCTTTGCTTTATCTGCTTCAATCATATGCTGGACAAAGGTAGGCAGCAAAAACTCACCTTTGATCGGGTCTTTTGAAATCTCCATTCTTAAAAATGTATCAAATTCTATCTCTAGCTCCTCCATGATATTTGCCTGAAATCCCCATAGATTCATAGATACCGTACTATCAGTTGAGATATCTTCCCAGCTGTCTGTCTGGCTGTCATAGTATTTAGCGCCTTCTTGTGTCTTTTCAATTTTAGTTCTTTCTGTAATCTTAGTCAAGAAGCCTTCTTCATTCACATCACATACGCCTCTTGCCACAGATCCATGCTCTGTAAGTGTATTTTTTAACTGATATCCAATCATGGCATATCTATTATCATTCTTCTCTACTTTGGAACTTAAGAAATCGTAGATCTTGACAAATGCTTCACGACCGTAAAAGTCATCTGCATTGATTACTGCAAAGGGACCTTTAATCGTATCTTTACAGCATAAGATAGCATGACCTGTCCCCCATGGCTTTACTCTTCCTTCTGGTATCAAAAAGCTTTTTGCTACTTTCGTAATTTCTTGAAAAACAAACTCAACTTGGTCAATATGATGAATCCTATTTCCGATTGCTTTTTTAAAATCTTCCTCAATTTCTTTCTTAATAATGAATACAATCTTTTGAAATCCTGCTTTAATAGCATCATAGATTGAAAAATCAATAATAATATGCCCTTGCTCATCCACAGAATCAATTTGCTTTAACCCACCATATCGGCTCCCCATACCGGCAGCCATAATCACCAATGCTGGTTTTTCCATAATAGTTACATCCTTCCTTAGTTATTTTATCACTTAATACTATTTCTACAAAGCAAAATATAAACTTCTTTCTTCTATTTTAATGACTTAACAAAAAACCGTATTCTTTTGTAGCTTGTGATTTGTTCATTGTCTTTTGTACCTTATCTTTTCTATGTATATACGTCGTATTTTACTTATATAGCCCACCCTTAGCTATCATTAATTTGCTAAAATATTTATACATCTTGTGATTTGGGTGATTATTCAACATGAAGTTCCTACCTCATTTTTGCTTTCACCCTAATAAGAAAAGCCCTACAAAGGTTAATTTGTAAGGCTTAGTTGTGAGCTATTTGTTCTTGTGAAACATGTCTTTATCAAATTCAGGATTAAAGTAATAAAAGTTGTTGCTATCAAGCTTATCCTTTGTTTTTTCCAAGGCTTCACCGAATCTTTGGAAGTGAACGATTTCTCTGGCACGTAAGAATTTCAACGGCTCCTGGATCTCTGGATCAGGTATCATACGAAGAAGATTATCGTAAACCGTTCTCGCTTTTTGCTCTGCTGCTAGATTCTCTGTCAAATCAGTAATAGCGTCCCCTTTGGATTGAAACTCTAGTGCTGTAAATGGTACAGAGGCAGCTGCTTGTGGCCAGAGAGCCGTGGTATGATCAATATAATAAGCGTCAAATCCTGCTTCTTTTGCCTGTTCTATGGATAGGTTCTTCGTCAGCTGATATACCATTGCACAAATAATTTCCATATGCGCCAATTCTTCTGTTCCAATATCCGTAAGGAGGCCACCTACTTCCTTCACAGGCATAGTATAGCGTTGTGCCAGATATCTCATGGATGCTGATAACTCTCCGTCTGGACCTCCATATTGACTAATTATTAGCCTTGCTGTTGTTGGACAAGTCTTTGTAATTTTCACAGGGTATTGAAGCCTGTTTTCATAGATCCACATTTATATGCACGCTCCTTCCCAAGGAATCGGACCACTCTGCCAGCTAAAGTTGTCCTTATTACCATCTATACAGTTAGGGATGCATAATCTGGTCAGTGGATAATATTGCTGTGCAAATTGTTTTCTTAGTTCCGCACATTCCTTCACCTTTTCATGATACAGCTGAATTGCTTGGGTATCCGTAGTATGGGTATCCAGATAAAGTGTTAGATCATCCAGGTAAAAGCTGATCTGATTAATCTTTGTCAACAGTGTTTCTCGTTCAGAGAGTGAATTAGACTGAACTCCTACTTCTGTCGCAATGGGGCTCTTACTATCCTCAACTGCTTGAGCCGCAAAAAATGGCATGTTCAAATCTTGAAATATTGTTCCAATATTCAGAGCTTCTTCTTCACTATATAATTCGCCCCATTTCTGAATCGGCACATTTACAATTGCTAAATTATTATCTGACATAAAAAGCTCCTTTCCTGCAGATATGTTACATTAAAAGATAAAGTAACATCTATAGTATCTGCAAAAAAGGAATTTTTATATCATGATACTCATTTTCCCAATAAATAATTGCTTTCGTTATTTCATTCTACCATTTCAGTTTTCAATCATATTTTTAATAAAAATTTGACAAATATTTGAATCCAGAAGATTTGTACTACTCTCTTGTATCTCTTTCACTACTTGTAAAGGTGAACTCTTGTCTAGGTATGTTTTGGATGCTGTGATTTCATCAAAGGTATCAGCGATAGCTAAGATTCTAGCAAACAAATGAATTTTTTCGCCATCTATCCCTAAGGGATAACCTGACCCATCCATTCTTTCATGATGAAATAATACACCTTGTAACACTTCTGGATCGCATAAGTTGACGCTAACTAACATTTTATATCCTAGGACCGGATGGGACTTCAATTTTTCCATCTCTTCTAATGTTAAAGTATCAAACTTATTTAATAGACTATCTTTTATCTTTGCCTTCCCGATATCATGAATAAGACCTGCACGGACCAGTTTTAGAAGCTTAGAATGCTCCAACTCCATCCATTTCCCAATGACCAATGATAAGAAAGCTACATTAACAGAATGAGAATACAGATAGGGGTTTTTATCCTGAACACTGTTTAGTAATGTTAGTATTTCCCTATCATCATTTATATGTTTACATATTTGAATGGAGCACTTCTCAATAGGATCGAAATATAACTTTCTCCCGAACCTGATATCCTCCACAATGTCTCGCAAAACTCTTATTGCTTGATTATAAGTATCTTCTAATTTGAACATAACCCACTCCTTTAAATTCAACAAACACTCCGCTCTATCTATATTTCTATCCCTTTTTATCCTTTCCTACAGGGCGAAACCCCATAATATAAGCAGGAATGCGATGCATTGGTCTCTTAATCAGTTCATTGTAGCTCTTTTCCACCTCTCGATATACCATCAGTTTATTTTCTAATATATTATGAGAAGTAGCGTCATTTTCTCCGCCACGCTCCTGCATATGTAAATTTCGATGTATCTGCACCTGCTCGCTAATAAGATTAAGGCTCTTTTTCATTGCTGATAGTTCCTTAAAACTTACACTAAACCACAATATCGTAAAAGCTGTCAGGCATATTCCAGCAACAAACCAGCCAAGCGTGGCTGCAAACATAAACAACCCCCCTCATTCCTATAAGTACACCTTGATTTGTAGAACTTTATTTGGTAGTACGCTCTATTTCGACTTAATTATACCACAATCAATGTACAATAATTGTTTACCGCACGAATCGTATCTCCTAACGCACGAATCGTGTCTCCTGGCACATGAACTGTCTTTAACATATGATGATTTACTTAGAATTCTTGATGCTTTTGTCGCTTTATGTTACAATAATCTATGATAATTGTACTTAAGGAGGGGATGAACATGCATATTGCTGTTTGTGATGACAATCAAGATGAGCTTTTCCGTATTTCCTCTCTGCTAGAACTTTACTGTAGGGAGTGTGACAATACAGTTACATACGAAGCTTTTCACAATGCTATTGAACTGATTGAGTCTATAAAAACAAGACGGTTTGATTTATTATTATTGGACATCCTTATGCCAGGTATTACAGGAATGGATGCAGCAAAAGAAATTCGAAGTTTTGATAGTGATATTCCTATTATCTTTCTCACCTCATCTCGAGAATTTGCTGTAGAGAGCTATCGTGTTGGAGCCAAGGATTATATCATGAAACCCGCACGTAAGGATGAGATCTTTCCTTCTCTTAGAAAACATCTTGCTAGTTTGCCTAAAGAGGAGGCTTATCTGACAATAAAAAATGGAAATGGTATCGTAAAGTTACTATTTACACAAATCGTATATGTAGAAGTAGTCAATCGTTTAGTACAGTTTACCCTTACAAACGGCGAGATACGAGAAGCCTATGGCTACCTTAGTGATTACGAGGAGAATTTGCTGGTAGACACTAACTTCTATAAGCCCCATCGTTCTTATATCGTGAATCTTAGCCAAGTGACAGAACTTGATAAATCAGGCTTCGTCACCATAATGGGCAACGTAGTCCCTGTAGCAAGAGAAGCTTATACCAAAGCAAAAACCGCTTATATGAAATATCTACTGGCACCAAAAGAGGGGAGGGATATCCAATGTTAATTAACCTAATCATCCCCCTTCGCTCCCTTTTCGTTTTGCTCTTTGGTCTGGCAGTTACCCTTCTATTTTCAGGTGTGCAAGTGAAACGTAAAGGCCAATTGACAGTTTTTATATTCTTTGTACTCGAACTACTCGTTCAAATACTTTGTTGGCAGTTGTTTGGGCTTGATCAAACAATGAAACTCTACCCTATGATTACACATGTACCAGTAGTGCTGCTTCTTTCTACATACTTTAAGCGTCCCTGGTCAATTTCCTTCAGTAGCGTACTGACGGCCTATCTTTGCTGTCAAATACCTCGCTGGTTTGGATCAATGGTAGCCGCAGTGTTTAGTAACAATCTAGCTGATCATATCGGTTACTTTTTTGCAATGTGCATTGTATATTACTTTCTGAAAAGATATATTGCTAGCTCAGTCACTCAGTTAATGGAACGGTCTATACGCTCCTGTTTACTCTTTGGAGCAGTACCTCTGTTATACTATTTGTTCGATTATGCAACTACAATCTATACAGACCTTCTATATACAGGCGCTCGTGAGGCTGTACAATTTACACCTTCTGTCATTTGTACCTTCTACCTGATTTTTGTACTACTATACTATACAGAATCTCAAAAACAAACCAAAGCCCAAAGAGAACGGGACCTTTTCGCTACACAATTCCAGCATGCTCAAAGAGAGCTTGAAACCATGCGCCAGCTCCAAAATAAAACTGTAATCTATCGTCATGATATGCGCCATCATCTATCTCTAATCGGGGGTTATGCAGCCGATGGTGATCTAAATAAAATTACTGAATATCTTGCAAAAACTGAAGCAGCTATCGCTGCTTTGACTCCAACAAGATATAGTAAAAATGAAACTGTTAATTTGATTTTATCTAGTTTTGAAGTTAGGGCCAAAAAGCTTCAGGTCACACTACAAGCAAATATCAATCTACCTGAAGAAATCGATGTGAATGATACTGAACTTTGCTCCCTGCTATCCAATGCCCTAGAGAATGCCATTACAGCAGCCGCTCTTGTAGAGGATGAAAAACTCCGTAAAGTTTATATTCATGCCCTTGTTACTGGTGGTAAACTACTTATTTCCACAGAAAATGCCTATGTGGGACCGATTGATATGGAGGACGAATTGCCTAAATCAAAGAAAAAAGAAGCTGGACATGGTTTCGGTATCAAAAGCATGGTGGCTATTGTGGAAAGCTATGGCGGATTATTTTCCATTGAAACAGAGGGAGGGGTATTTATCTTACGACTAATGCTTCCTCTAGGTAAGGTTAACTAAAGAATCTATGGGACTAAGTGGCCAGAGAAGTGACCGAAGGAACTAAGTGGCCAGAGAAGTGACCGAAGGGAAGTGACTAAGGGGACAGATATGTTGTCACATAAGTGTTCAACTTACCTGTCCCCTTGGTCACTTCCCTGGTCATTTCTCTGGTCATTTTTTCTTTGTCACTTTTATTTTACTGGAGTAAAGACTAATTTTCCGTTGTTAGGTGCCGAGCCAGTATGAGGCCAAATGATAATCTTGGTCCCGTTACTGCTCTTTTGTCCTGAAGCATTGACTAGCATATTTTGTTTTCCATAGTCTCGAATTGTACAGAAACTACTATATTTATTAATTCGCCATGCATGCGGAATCGAAGAGGTTTTAAGCTGAGCCCCCTGCCCAGATGACGGTTGCATCACATATTCCCCGTCCTCAGTCATTACATGGTACATCGGACCACGCTTGGCATCATAATTTACCAGCTTGACGGTGAACTTCTGTGCAGGTTTTGTGTCTGATAGCTCCATATATCCATTGACAATCTTTAGATACTTGCCGTAGACGCTGATAGTGTATGTACCATTGTCCAACAAATTACCTACAGTAGCTGGATCTAGGACTCTCACGGTGATGGAGAACCCAGTTTTCACTCCATCATAATAACATTCCATCACTTTGTCTTCTGCCACTGTAAATTTATAACCATCAGTGACTTCTACGGTACCAGAAACCATAAAGGTAATCTTGGAATTATCCAACACCTTTCGCACTCCGTTGATGTCCTCTGAATGTGCTATGAAATCTTTAATTTCAAATGCTTCACCTTTTTTGTATACCAGCTTATCTGGATAATCAACTAGGTAGTATTTTTCTTTCGCATTCAAACTTGGTATAGGATCCGGATTTACATAAGGCGTGGTCGGCAAGCCCTTGTCAGCTCTCGCCAGTCGACAAGCACGGATATACCCCACCTTTCCATCCTTAACTACAAGGGTAAGTTCGTCTCCGATATAGGCCTGCTTTCCTTTATACATGGCTAGATTTGCGTTTCTTGGGAATACAATTCTACCATCTGGACCTACAGAATCACTGTTTGAATTAGAAAATACACCACGACTCGGCGTATTCATATAAATATAGCTAGGAGTGATCACTTTCCCATTATGATCTACCAGTGCCCATAGACTCTTTCCAAGTACGACTGGAGCCGTACCTACAATAGAATTTTTCATATTTATGTAACTTGGATAGGAACATGGAATCATTATTTTACGGCTACTTAGACTAAAAACTCCGTAATTACTGGAATTATCACATATGGTTAGGTAACCCTCTCCGCTTTTCGTAATAGAATGATACTTACACGGTAAAATCTCTTTTCCCTTGGTATCAACTACACCCCAGTTGCCATTCTTCTTTACAATAGCGTATCCATTCTTTGACATCTCCCAAATATCGCCAGCGTGCGCCTCTTCATACTCAAATGGAAGAATCACCTTTCCCTGTATAGTTACAAGTCCCCATTTGAACTCATTGATAGCCCCCTTATTCACCCAAATCGTTTCATTAGCACTCACATTGGAGCTAGATTGATATGCCATGACCTGACGTTCGGAATACAGGTTTTTATGGGTATAGGCTTTCCCTGTTTTTATCGATACAACGCCAATATTATCATAGCGTTCTTCATCTCCTAATATAAAATATCCATTCGATGCAAGAAGGTTACCCGCTTCATCATATGCAGCAAACTCAGACTTAGCTATCTTTGTTCCATCCTGTCTATAAACAAAATTACCGGTAAACACTTTATTTTCTGAATTATATCGGAAC
>JAEYWQ010000152.1 GCA_023428885.1 Bacillota bacterium | reverse complement strand
TACCATTGCCGGGAATGTATCAATATCGGATCTCTTAGTTAGTAAAGTTGATGGTACAATATCATTGATATATGCTGTACCAATCAAAGATAATAATAAAGTTTTAGGAATTCTAACTGCAGTCCGGCCAGGAACTGCATTAAGTGATTTTACGAATAATATAAAATTTGGAAATAGCGGACAGGCCTTTATGCTTGATTACAATGGAACTATGATCGCTCATTATAATGCTAATCTAGTATTAGAGCAGTATAATACGCTAGATGCAGTAAAAGAGGAAAGTGATTTACAAGAATTAGCAAAGTTAGTAAACTTAATGATAGAAGGAAAAGAAGGTGTAGGTGAGTATCGCTACCAAGGGGTGACAAAATACATGGGATTTGCTCAGGTGGAAGGTACTAGTTGGTCACTAGCTATCACAGCACCAAGATCAGAAGTTATGGCGAAAGTAGACCAGCTTACTTTCATAATTTTGCTTTTGTCAGCAGTCTTTATTATTTTCAGTTTAGGTATTACATTAATTATATCCAATAATATTACAAATCCAATTAAAAGGGCAGCAAAACATCTAAAGATTGTGGCAACGGGAGATTTTACTGGTGAAATAGATAAGAAAGATCTTGAAGGTAAGGATGAAATGGGTATTCTTGCAAATTCAATGCAGACCATGCAGGAATCAATAAGAAAAATTATTACAAGTGTTGTTAAGGAATCGACGCAGGTAAGCCAGATGCTTACAGCCATTAATTCAGGAATGAATCATCTGAATAAGAGCATTGAGGAGATTTCCGCTACCTCAGAAGAACTATCTGCTGGAGCCGAGGAAACTGCGGTATCTACGGAAGAAATGAATGCTACCTCTGAACAGATCGGGAAAACAGTGGAAGCAATCGCGGCAAAGGCCCAGGAGGGAGCAGGAATCGTAAGTACTGTAAATAGTATGACTATAGAAATGAAGAGCAATGCTATTACTTCTAAGGAAAGCGCGGTTGAAATATACGGTAAAACAAAGAAGGATATGAAGGATGCAATCGAACAATCCAAGGCAGTGAATCAAATTAACGAATTGTCGGAAGCTATTCTTGAGATAACTGCACAAACAAATTTACTTGCACTCAATGCAGCGATTGAGGCTGCAAGAGCTGGAGAAGCAGGTAGAGGTTTTGCAGTAGTTGCCGATGAAATTAGACAACTAGCAGAAAATTCTAAAAACACAGTTTCTAGAATACAGGAAGTTACGAAGATTATATTCGCAGCGGTGAATAACCTCTCCTTAAGCTCAGAAGAAGTCCTTGGGTTCATTGATCAGCGTGTATTAAAGGATTATGATGCACTTGTTGATACAAGTGAGCAATATAGTCAGAGTTCAGCCAGCATAAATGAGATGATTATGGATTATAGTGCCTCTTCCGAAGAGCTTTTTGCTTCTATGCAGGATATGATAAAAGCAATCGAAGAAATAACTAGTGCCTCCAATGAAGAAGCACAAGGTGCGTATAACATAGCACAAGAAACATCCAACATTGTGATGCTGTCTAGTGATGTAATAAAATTGGCAGAATCAGCAAGAGTTAAGTCAGAAGACTTAATCAATGAAGTATCTGTCTTTAAGATATAGAAGCCAGTTGCTAAAGTCCTAATCGGAATGTTCATTGAAGATCATAACCCAACCTATCATGCTAAACTGGTTCGTGAGAAAATAAGTCGTCCTAACGACTTTAAGCAAGCAGGTGAAACCTACCGTAGTTTTGAAGAGTGGGAACGTGATGACTTAATTAAGAATCTAGTGAATGCGTTAAAAGTATGCGCACCCGTCGTTCAAGAAAAAATGATACAGAATTTCAAGAATGCAGATCCAGAATATGGACAGCGGGTAGAGGATGGACTTGCTCAAGCTAAGAAGGAAGAACATCAAGACACTATTATGTACACGATTGCTTCGATGGAGGAATCACTGTTGAATTCGATTATTATGACACATCATGGGATGTGAAGGGAATGACAATTCAAGGTAACCTAATTGAACGATGTGTGACTGGTGTACTTGTGGGTGAACATTATGAGGATACAGAAGCGGGGAATGCAGGTAAAATTAAGTTTAGTGGGGTAAACATTACAGATAACTACATTATGTATAGTGGTTATGGCTGGAGCAGTAGTAAGAATTACCACACCTGGATTGATAAAATGTACGATGGAAATGCGATCTCCTGGTGGGAGGGACCTCTGTGGAATCATGGAGGAACAGTTACTAAAAACGTGTTATACAAAGCCAAATATTCCTTGGTCCAATTTGGAGCGATTGGTAAGAATCGACCAGTATTTAGTGGAAATGTATTTGCACAAGACAATAATGGCATTCTTGCATATATTTCTCCAACCAATGATAGAATAGGGAAAACTGCATTTAAAAATATTGACAGTTATATCGCCAAAACGATCGTACGAGATTATTTGGGTGACAAAACTGCGAAAGTCCTACCACCATCACGGTAGGATAGTAATCTAATCTATATAAAGTAGCTGTTCTTTATCTAAGGGGCTGTCTCAATATGTGACAGCCCCTTGATTTGTGACAATTAAGTTAAGGAAGGCTTACTTGCTTCTAAAAAGATATCTTGGATATAGTACAGGACGAAAATGCATAAAGAAGTTGCCTTGATAGTATTCATAAAAGATTTAGCGAAGAAAAAGTTAGAAAAAAGTCAAAAAAGCTATTGAAAATTTCCAAAGAATATGATATTCTAATAACATGATAAAACGTTTTACCATATTAATTCGCATTCGCGAATTAATATTTTTTCGAATTGATAAAGCGCTTTACCTTTCACCTACAGGAGGAAATGCAAGTGAACATTGAAGAGAATGCCTTAACTAAAAAAGAATATATGGAACTTAGGGAAATGGTAGATTTTCAAAGATATGAGGAAGCTGATGTGGAAATGGCATTGGAAAGGACCCTGTATTCTGTTGTTGTAAAGGAGGCTGAACGGGTAGTAGGAATCGGGCGAGTTGTAGGCGATGGTAGAATTGTTTTTTTTATCAAGGATGTTGTAGTTGACCCGGAATATCAACATCATGGTATAGGAAAAACAATCATGAAATATATCATGGAGTACATACAGAAAGCCGGATGTAACAATGCTTATATCGGCTTGATGGCGGTGGAAGGAACAGAACCATTTTACGAACAGTTTGGTTTTGTAGTGAGACAGGATCATGGCTATGGTAGCGGAATGATCCAATTTGTAAATAAAACAAAGGAGGTAGGACATGGGTAAGGTCCTAGTATTTGGTAGCCTGAATATGGATTTAAACATTCAATGTGAAAGATTACCAGAAAAAGGTGAAACAATAGCAGGCAATCATTTCTTTACAACTCCGGGGGGAAAAGGTGCCAATCAGGCAGTTGCAGCAGCAAAACTGGGAGCAAGCACCAGATTGATTGGCTGTATCGGAAAGGATGTGTTTGGCGCTGAATTAATAGACGCTTTAACTCAATATGAGGTTATCTGTGATAGTGTAATAGAAAGTAAGAATCTACCTACGGGTACTGCAATGATTATCAATTGTAATGACGATAACCGGATAATTCTGAATCCAGGTGCAAACCACGAGCTAACAGAGGAAGATATCGTTAAGTTGATTACACAGTACGGAACATCAGAGGATGTGTTTGTAACACAATATGAGTGCGATTTAAAAGCTGTACAACAATCTCTGGTGACTGCAAAGTCCGTTGGTATGTATACGATTTTCAACCCGGCACCAGCAAATGCAATACCGTCAGAACTATATGCATTG
>JAEYWQ010000135.1 GCA_023428885.1 Bacillota bacterium | reverse complement strand
ACAAACCTTCCATTGTGAATGTAAAGGATGTAACTAAGCTTCTTAAACCAGGTGATCTTGTAGAAATGGATGCCTATAGTGGAAAAATAACTGTTTTGCGACACAGAGGTGAATAAATGAGCTATATTTGCTTGGTTGGTCTAACAAAGGAAGTGAAAAACAAGTTTCTAAGCCTTCCTAGAAAAATTTATGATAAAAAGTTTCTTACCCAGGATATCAAGGCGGAGAAATCAATTCTTAATGGAACTCATATCTTAAGTAAGGATTTTGATATTTATCCCTTTATTGTCACAGATGAAAGTGGCGATATTATAAGCAGATGTCTTTTGACTTATTATCCCGATGATGATAAAGGCTATGTTGGCTTCTATGAAAGCTTTGATATTCCAGAAGCAAGTGATTTGCTGTTAAAGTCTATAGAAGAGAAAGCCAAAGAAGATGGAAAGACAACTCTGATTGGTCCAATGGATGCATCCTTTTGGATTAAATATCGATTTAAAATAAGTCATTTTGAAAAGCTTTATACGGGAGAGCCTTATAATAAGGAATACTACTTGAGCATGTGGGAGCGTTTTGGATTTACAATCACACACCGTTATTCTTCGAATCAAGGAAAGGTTCCAACAAAATACGATGTTGATATCAAATGTCAGAAAAGATTTGATCAAGTTGTTGCAGCTGGGTATGTGTTTAGAAATCCAACCAGCAAAACGTTTGACGAGGATCTGATGGAAATATACGACCTGCTGATTAAACTATATTCCACATTTCCAGGATTTAAGCATATTACAAGGGAACAATTTGCTAAGCTGTTTCACTCATTAAAATTTGTATTGAATTTTGATATGGTAACGCTTGCATATAAGGACAAGCAGTTTGCAGGTTTTTTTATTAATGTTCCAAACTATGGGAATGCCACTTTTCATAAGATAACCTTATCAAAAATGATTAGTATATTAAAAACAAAAAAGAAACCCAAAGAGTATATCTTAATGTATATGGGAGTTGATGAGGGTCATCTTGGTCTTGGCGGAGCATTTGCGGAAATTACGAAAAGACAGCTGGAGCAAATGAAACAATATTGCATTGGAGCATTAATTCAAGACGGTAAGGTGACCAATATTTATCACCGTTCCCTGGTATATGATAAATATGAGTATGTTCTGTTAGGAAAAGCCCTTGGTTAGTAATTATATTTTGACAACTTATACTTTCAGTGACTCTAAAATATTTGGTCGAATACTTATATAAAAAAGTGCGGGTAAAAATGCCCGCACTTCATTCTATATTCTATCAAATTTGTAAATAAAAGTCTATACTTTCTTTGGGAAACATTCTACTATGTAATTGCTAATTCAGGAATATATAGTTTCATAGAAAAGAGGGAAAGCATGAAAGAAGGAAAGAAAGACTGGTATAAAGAGGGATGGAATTTAGACATAAAAGAGCAATCGTGGACAGAGAATACAAAAGATCAGGTGAATTTTATCATCAAATCTTTAGATTTAAAAGGAGATGAAAAAATCCTCGATTTGGCATGTGGCTATGGAAGACATTGCTTGGAGTTTGCAAAAAGAGGCTATAAGGTAGTAGGGGTGGATATCACTAAGATTTATGTAGAAGACGCTTGTAAGGAAGCAAAAAAAACGGGATTAGAAGCAGAGTTTATCTGTTCAGATATTAGGGTTGTTCAATTTGAAAACGAATTTGATGTAGTACTTAATCTTGCAGATGGAGCGATAGGATATCTGGAAGACGATAATGAGAATCTTAAGATTTTTGATGTGATTTCAAAAGCACTTAAAAAAGGTGGCAAAAGCTTCATAGATATTCAAAGTGGAGATTATGCAGATTTACATTTTCCACAGAGATTATGGGAGGCCGGAGATAGGACATTAACATTATCGAAGTTCGAATGGAATAAAGAAACAAGAATTATGTTATATGGTCAGATGGACATTAAGTATGGAGCAGTGTTGAAAAATCCAGAGATGAACTATGGAAATCCAACGAGACTTTATACCAAGGAAGAGATAGGTCAGATCATGAAGGCCAGGGGGATGGAAGTATATGATACTTATTGTGATTATAATGGTTCAAGGGCAAGTGAAAACGGAATTCAATTGATAGTATGCAGCATTAAAAAATAGTGTTAGACTTGTCAGCTTTTCGCAGTACTGACCAATGATAGACAATCTTCGCAAAAACGCTCTCACTAATGTGGGAGCGTTTTTAAAAGCGGGATAACATATGAAAGTAAATGGTGTTGGCTACTGATAGTAGTTTGTTTTTAAAGAAACTCAAGGATATATTCTCTAATTATTTTACTAATGGTATAATTTATTTATTACTAATAGTAAAATCATTATCTGTTTCAATTTGGTAAAATCTGATAATATAAAACATATGGAAAGAGTGAGGGAAACGCGATGCTGAATGCAACCATTAAGTTCTACCGTAAAGAGATGAAATTAACCCAGGAGCAACTGGCTGAAGTCATGGGTGTAACCGTAGGAGCAGTTTCTAAGTGGGAATCGGGGCTGTCGAATCCTGACATTATGCTTCTACCTAAGCTTGCCAGACTTTTTGGAATTTCACTGGATGTGCTGTTTTCCTTTGAACTCATGGATCCTTCGGCTGATGATCTTGCGGAGAAAATCAAAAGCTTCCGTCATGAAAAGCAGTACGATCAGGGAAGAGAAGTTGCTCTCAATGCAATTCGAAGATATCCCAATCACTTTGACGTACTTTACCAAAGCGCAGCACTGTTTATGTTGCAGGGTGTTGAGCGGAGAAATCAAGAAGCCTTGGAAAAGGCCATGGAACTTTACCGACGTTGCTGCCCTCTGGTTGGGCAGAGTAAGGATGAGCAGATCAGCGAGCTGTCCATTCAGGTAAAAATTGGTGAAATATTAACTTATATGGGAAGAACAGAAGAGGCCTATGAGCAATTGAAGAAATATAATTACTGTGGTATTAATAACAGTTTCATAGGTGCTTTTTTGTCACAGGGAAAGAATCCAACAGAAGCCTTTCCCTACCTTTCGGATGGTTTATTGGATACGATGGCACAGCTCTTGCGTTGCTGTATTGGATTTGTCAATGCATATTTGGAAATGAAGGATTTTAAGACTTCATATGAAGTTTTAAATATGATGTACGACTTTTCTAAGCATTTTAGAAAAGACGATCAGGCTTCCTATATTGATAAACTTCAGGTCATTCTTCTTACGGGAATGGCTCAGATTCATACCATTAGTCAGCAGTACCTGGAGGCCGAACAATGTTTATTGAAAGCATATGAACTGGCAAAGAAGTTTGATGCATCACCAGACTATAATGCTCAGAACATTAAGTTTTACAAAGGTAAGAAGCAGATTTTTGGGGACGATACAGGAGAAACTG
>JAEYWQ010000133.1 GCA_023428885.1 Bacillota bacterium | reverse complement strand
GCTCTATAATCACTGGCATACAAGGAAAGATCAGCAGCTAAGATCCCAACTAAAGTAACACCTTCAAAATCATGACCTTTTACAATCATCTGAGTACCTATTAGTATATCAGCTTTTCGTTTTGCGAATGCACTTAAGATATTCTCATAAGAATTTTTTGTTTTGGTGGTATCAGCATCCATACGAAGGGTGCGAACACCCGGAAATTCCTTTAGAACACTTGCTTCAACTTTTTGAGTTCCTGTTCCGAAGGTTGCAATATATTTGGAATTACATACAGGGCAAGTGTTTGGCAATCCAGTCTCATAGCCACAATAGTGACAATGCAGCGTTCCGTCATTGTGGGCAGTAAGTGATATCTCGCAATGTGGACATTTCATCACATGACCACAAGAACGACAAGATACAAAACCAGCAAAGCCTCGTCGGTTTAAAAACAACATAATCTGTTGCTTTTTCATTAAACGGTCCTGAATCAATTCCTTTAATTTATTACTAAATATTGATTTATTATGATTTTTTAATTCCTCTTTTAAGTCTACGATATGAATTTGTGGGGTTTTCGTCGTTTTTGCACGTTGTCTTAATTCATATAAGCAGTACTCTCCAGATTTTACTTTGTAATAACTCTCAAGTGAAGGAGTCGCAGAACCTAAAACCACAAATGCATTATTTTGTGATGCTCGCATGATAGCAACTTCTCTTGCATGATATTTTGGTGGCATTTCACTTTTGTAGCTGTTTTCATGCTCTTCATCAATAATAATAACACCGAGATTTGAAAAAGGTGTGAACAAGGCAGATCGAGGTCCAATCATAATATCAATTTCACCTTTTTTCGCTCTTTCTATCTGATCAAAGCGTTCCCCTGCTGACATCTTAGAATTTAAGATAGATACCCGGTCTAAAAATCTACGGCGAAAACGCATCACGGTCTGATAAGTTAACGCAATTTCTGGAATAAGTAAAATCGCTTGTTTTCCTTGTTCTATCACAAAGCTAATCAATTCCATATATACTTCCGTCTTACCGCTTCCAGTTACTCCATGAATTAGGTAGGTATGACGCTGATTATCAAAGTAATCTGACTTGATACCATCGATAATTGTCTGCTGGTCTTTCGTTAAGACAGCCTTAACCGAATCCTGTTCTGATTTATCTAGAGGATTTCGATAAGATCTCTCTGACTCTATCGTAATGACCTGTGCTTCCATTAAGGCTTTTATTGTAGTTCTTGGTATCCTTAATACATTAACAGCATAATCATAATCCAAGGGATCGTTTTGTAAGATTGCTTCTAATAACTTAACCTTGGCAGTAAATTTCTTTTTTTTGAAATCATTTAATAAGTCCCATAGCTCCTCTTTTTCCATCATTAAGGAAAGGGTCTTCTTTTCCACTTGTTTTACGGACTTTTTAACCGGAATCACAGTTTTTAACGCATCGTTCATCGTCCCGCCATAATTCTCCTTGATAAAGGCCGCTAAGGTAATCAGCTGTCCTTCAATAGGAAGCTTACCCTCCACCATACTATCTAATTCCTTCATCTTTTCAAGGTCAAATTGTGGATGATCTGATAGACCGACGATATATCCTTGAATAATACGATTCCCCTTTCCAAAGGGAATACGTACGGATGCGCCCAAAACAGCCTGCTGTTCTAATTCCTTCGGTATGCGGTACTGATACGTTTTATCTAAACTCTCTACTGATATATCTACAATTACATCTGCATACTGCATTGGGTCACCTCTTATCTATTACTGAAATTCTTCTTTTAGTTGCTTTACTAAGACATCTAATTGCATGCCCCGTGATCCTTTGAATAAAACTGCATCATTTTTTTGCAAATGCTGTAATAAGAATTGTTTTGCTTCTTCCTTATTCTCAAAGGAATGTGTATCAATCGCCGAATGACTCTCTTTTACTGCTTTAGCTATAAACTCAGCCTGAGAACCAACAGTTAACACAAGATCAATCGAGTTCTTTTCTTTTAAGTTATTGCTAGAATTCTTGGCAAGATACTCTCCCACTTCATAATGACACTTTTCTGATATCTCGCCCAGTTCTAAGATATCTGCAAATACAAGGACTTTCTTATTTCCCTTTGGTAGTTCTAATAATATATTAATCGCACCTTTCATGGAGTCAGGGCTTGCATTATAGGTGTCATCAATCCAAGTAATATTTTTTTCTATCTCCACACCACCACGCATAGAAATTGGTTGGTAATTCTTTAAGCCCTCTTTTGCAATCTTAGGCTCAATTCCATAGGAGGAAGCTACCACTAAAGCTACCATTGCATTTAAGATATTATGTTTACCTAAGACAGAAAGTATAATTTCTTCTACAGCTTTCTTACCATCTTTCGTCAGATAATGATAGTTAAAAGTAGTGGAACTCCCTACGGTTTGTATAGAATCCGCATAAACACTACAGTTTTCATCTGTACCAAAGGTAAGAATATTGGTTGTTTCTAATTTCTCCTGTGTAGTCTTTGAAAGGTTTAGTTTATTAATACGTAAAGCTCGATTTGTGTCGGTTTTCTCAAGAGCATAAGCTTCATAGATTTCACGAAGTAATGGATCATCACCGTTTAATAGTAAGGTAGAACCATCCTTAAAGTAATTACAAATATTTGCCTTTTCTGAACGAATATTCTCCATCGTTTTTAACTGACCAATATGAGAAACCCCAATATTGGTCATCACAGCAAATTCTGGCTTAGCAACGGTAGCTAAACGCTCCATTTCCCCAAATTGGCTCATTCCCATTTCAATGATTGCTATCTCATGCTCTGCATGAATTCTTGTCATCATCTGTGGAAGCCCCACCTGACTGTTCATATTACCTTCCGTTTTTAATACATTCATACGGGTTTCAAGTGCCGCAGCTATCATTTCTTTGGTTGTTGTTTTACCAACACTCCCCGTGATTCCTACCAGTGGAAGCGTAAATTGGTCGCGGTAATGAGCTCCTAGACGCTGCAGAGCCGCCACAGGAGAATCCACTTTAAGATAAGTCATCTCCTCGGTACCTTCCTGCACCTGGTCCCGCATCGTGAAGGTACAAGGAATACCGTTATGATAAGCATCTATGATAAAATCATGACCATCCACTCGCTCACCTATGATAGGCACAAACAAGGTAGATTCATCCCCACTTTTTGAATTTGTACTGAATTTATCAATTCTTCGATTGCCATCACCGTTTAATATTTCCCCTCCAACAATGTCTGCAATCTGATTCATAGTAAATATAGCCATGATAAACCTATCCTTTCCTAGTTAAGCTTTGCTCGCTCTTCATTTGTCATCTCACTTAAAATCTCATATATCAATTCTCTCTCGTCCATATGATATTTCTGGCCACAGATTTCTTGGTAATCTTCATGCCCTTTACCAGCCAATAAGATGACATCGCCTTCCTTAGCATTCAAGATGCAGTAACGAATTGCCTCTTTACGGTCACAAATTGCAACATACTCTCCACTTCCTTTTTTCACACCTACAATAATATCATCGATAATTGCTTGTGGCTCCTCATAACGTGGATTATCACTTGTGACAACAGTTAAATCAGCTTTATTGGATGAAATCTCTCCCATGTCAAATCGGCGATCACGAGAACGGTTTCCACCGCAACCAAACATACAAACCAGACGTTTTGGTTGATATTCACGTAGTGTAGATAAGACACTGTCTAAACTCATTGCATTGTGTGCATAGTCGATCATAAGCGTAAAATGTTTGGAAATCGCTACTGGCTCCACTCTCCCTTTTACTTTTACTGATAATAAAGCTTCTTGAATTTTTACAAGAGGCACATCAAAGTGACGGCAGATAGCAATTGCTGTTAATGAGTTATATACTGTAAATTTTCCTGGAATGTTAACTTGAACCCCAAACTCCATCAAACCTTTCACATCATAGCTCACAAGTAAGTTACCCTCTTTATTATGCAAATCTATATTCGTCGCTCGTAAATCGGCAGAATCACTTATTCCATAGGTTTCCACCTGACAAGTATGACCAGCTAATATTTCTTCTAGATGAGAGTCATCTGCGTTTAAGATACCTATCTTACACTGGGAGAATAATTTTGCTTTACTGGAACAATAATCTTCAAAGTCATCATGTTCCCCCGGTCCAATATGATCAGGTTCCAAGTTTGTAAAGATACCATAATCAAAGGTAAATCCAGCTACACGATGATATTTTAACCCTTGGGAAGATACCTCCATTACGACACATTTGCACCCAGCTTCTACCATCTGATGAAAGTATTCCTGCACTAGATAAGATTCTGGAGTTGTATTATTTGCAGGTATCACAGTATCACCAATGATTGTTTCAATGGTTCCTATCAGACCAGTTTTATAGCCCGTCTTTTCCAAGATGGAACGAACCATATATGCTGTAGTTGTCTTTCCCTTGGTTCCTGTGATTCCAATTGTTTTTAGTTTTAAAGCCGGATAATCGAAATATGCCGCAGACATCTGGGCAAGTGCTAATCTAGCATTTGGTGTATATATTAAAGTGATGTTATCATAAGGAAACTCAATTTCCTTCTCAACAACAATAGCTTTTGCTCCCATGGATATAGCAGTATCAATATAATCATGACCGTCTAAGCGTGCTCCAATCATACAAACAAATACAGAACCATCTATTATTTTACGTGAATCGAATACTAAGGATGAAACTTCTACCCCTAATTCTCCACATTTTAGTTCATACTCCACTTGATTTAATAATTTTTCTAATTTCATAATTTGCCTCCAAATTCTGAGAATGAGTGCTTGCATTCATTCTCAGAGCGCAAACCTCTTCCATCATATCTATTTACAACTATTATACGTAAGATTTTATATCAAAAGTCCCTGCTAATCAATGAAACATTTAAAATAATACACGCCAAATTCCCACGACTATAACTAGCCGTGGGAATTGATTACATTCTATCATATAATTCTTCATACTTTCTCGCTGAAGTTCCCCAGGAGAAGTCTTTATCCATTCCGCGTTCAATCAATTTGTTCCATTCATTTCTTTTATTATAATAAATGTGCTTTGCATACCTTATTGTATCCAACATCTCATGAGCGTTGTAGTTTGAAAAAGAAAAGCCAGTACCTGTCTCTTCAAACTCATTATAAGCTTCCACCGTATCTCTTAATCCGCCTGTTTCTCGAACGATTGGAATAGTTCCATACCTTAAGCTCATCAATTGACTTAAACCGCATGGTTCAAATAAGGAAGGCATAAGAAAAGCATCGCAAGATGCATATATCTTATGTGAGCGTTCATTCGAATAAAAAATATTGGCAGATACCCGATTTTGATACTTCCAAGCAAAATGACGAAATAGGTTCTCATACTTCTCTTCGCCTGTTCCCAATACTACTAGCTGTGTATCCTCAGCGCATATCTCTTCTATGACATAATCGACCAAGTCCAGACCCTTTTGGTCTGTCAGTCTTGAAACGAGTCCAATCATAAATGTATTCTCATTTACTTCTAAATTAAGTTCCTGCTGAAGTGCTTTCTTATTCTTGCACTTTTCTGTTAGAAAGTTATCTTTGTTATATGGATAAGATAGGAAGGGATCTTGATCAGGATTATATTCTGCATAATCAATACCATTTACAATCCCAAGTAAGTGATTATTACGAGCACGAATCAACCCATCCAAACCCTCACCATAAAATGGCATCTGTATCTCCTTGGCATAAGTATCACTTACTGTCGTGATATAATCCGCATAGACCAAGCCGCCTTTTAGATAATTCGCATCCCCATATGCTTCTAGTTTATCAGGTGCGAATAGGTAGTCAGCAAAACCAGTAATATCTTTTACTGCCTGCTGATTCCATACGCCTTGAAATTTCAGATTATGTATCGTCATAATCGTTTTAATATTGCGGTAGAAATCACTAGCTTGAAAACGTTCCTGTAAAAATACAGGTATCAAAGCAGTTTGCCAATCATGGCAATGAATGATATCAGGTTGAAAACCGATCACAGGTAAGATAGCTAGTGCAGCCTTACTAAAGAAGCCAAATTTCTCAATATCTTCATGAATATAACCATAAGGATTTCTTCCTGCAAAATAATATTCATTGTCAATAAAATAGAAAGTCACTCCATCATATTCAAGTTCCATAATACCAACGTATTGACTTCTCCATGCTAAATCCATGTAAAAATGCGAAACATATTTCATTTTTTCTTTATACTCTTTTGATATTGCAAGGTAGTTGGGTATCATTACCCTTACATCATACTTTTCTTTATCTATGTACTTTGGTAATGAGCCAACAACGTCTGCCAAACCGCCCGTCTTTATAAATGGCACACATTCTGATGCAACAAATAAAATCTTTTTCATAGTAGTAATGCCTCCCCTTATTCTTTAGTGATATTATATCTTAAAAAAGGACTTAAGGAAAGAGGAAACAAACACATTTTTATTCAATCATTAAGACCATTCTTTTCACATTCTTAATTTGTATTCCAAACGAATCTTATCCGCAATCAATGCAACAAATTCTGAATTCGTAGGCTTACCCTTTCCATTGCTGACTGTATATCCAAATAAATCATCAATTGTATCCATCTTGCCTCTACTCCAAGCGACTTCAATTGCATGACGAATAGCACGTTCAACGCGACTCGGTGTAGTTTTATGCCGTTTTGCTATGGAAGGATAAAGCTGCTTCGTAATCGAATTCAACATCTCATTATCGTCAACCGACATCATAATTGCATCACGAAGATATTGGTAACCCTTAATATGAGCAGGAACACCAATTTCATGAATGATATTCGTAACGTCTGACTCTAAGTTCTTTTCTTTATAGGCACTAGGACTATCAAAGGTATTAAGTTTATGATTCTCAACCAAACGAATATGAGAGTCTGATTTTAGTTGTTTTATTCTGCTTAATACCATATTATTATCAAATGGTTTCAGAATATAATAACTTGCTCCTAACTCAAATGCATTCTCAGTTACTCTTTCTTGTCCTATTGCAGTAATGACGATGAAAGAAGGAGTTTTCTTTAATTCATTACTCTTCTTAATCTTCTCTAAAACTCCAAGACCATCAAGTTTTGGCATAATTAAATCTAAAAGAACAACATCTGGACTTTTTTCCTTAATTACTTCTAAAGCCTCTAATCCATTCTCAGCTTTCCCCAAAACCTCGATTTCTCCGTCGCTTTTTAAAACTTCTTCCAGTAAATTCAGCATACGTATATTGTCATCGACAATAACTACACCTATTTTCCCCATGATGATTAGTCCTCCTTTATATTATATCTTTCCTCAACAGCTAGGCGCCTTAACTGTGAGTTTTCTCATACAAGTATGAAAATTCTAAAGACTTCAATAATTCATGACACTTAATTTCCTCGTAATGCGTAATCTTCTGTCATAACTCACAAGAGAATTATATCCATTATTTACCATATTTTCAATTCTATTTTAACGCACTATTCGACATTTAGTCAAGACATTCCTTAATTAAAGAACTAATTCATTGGTTTTCTATTTATTTTAGTATCTGTAACATATTTTCAATAAATGTACCGTAACCCATTGATGCATCTCGAATAAATACATGTGTAACGGCACCTATTAATCTTCCATCTTGAATGATCGGACTACCACTC
>JAEYWQ010000036.1 GCA_023428885.1 Bacillota bacterium | reverse complement strand
GCTCTATCCATAGCTTCAGCATCAGTACCACAAACAGATACTGCACCTTCATCAGAGATATCAATCTTAACACCTGTCTGATCGATGATTGCATTGATTGTCTTACCTCTTTGACCAACTACATCGCCAATCTTAGCTGGATCAATCTGAATCTGAACGATCTTAGGAGCATACTTGCCAACTTCAGCTCTAGGCTCTGCAATTACAGGAGTCATAACTTCATTCAAGATATACTCTCTTGCAATCTTAGTGTTTCTAATCGCTTCTTCTACGATAGGTCTAGTTAAACCATGAATCTTAATATCCATCTGAATCGCTGTAATACCATCATGAGTACCAGCAACCTTAAAGTCCATATCTCCAAAGAAGTCTTCTAAGCCTTGAATATCTGTTAATACGATGTAATCATCATCTGTATCACCAGTTACTAAGCCACAAGAGATACCAGCAACCGCTTTCTTGATAGGAACACCAGCTGCCATTAAAGATAAGGTGGAAGCACAGATACTTGCCTGGGAAGTTGAACCATTGGATTCCATAGTCTCAGATACAGTACGGATTGCATATGGGAACTCAGCTTCGGAAGGAAGTACTGGAACTAAAGCTTTCTCAGCTAAAGCACCGTGACCGATTTCACGACGTCCTGGGCCTCTGCTTGGTTTTGTCTCACCAACAGAGTAGGATGGGAAGTTATAGTGATGCATATATCTCTTAGAAGTTTCTGCTTCATCTAAACCATCAATTCTTTGAGCATCCGACAATGGAGCTAAGGTAGTTACTGTTAAGATCTGAGTTTGACCACGGGTAAACATACCAGAACCATGAACTCTAGGAAGTAAGTCAATTTCTGCAGCCAAACGACGGATCTCATCAATCTTTCTACCGTCTGGACGCTTGTGATCCTTTAAGATCATCTTACGAACTGTCTTCTTCTGGTATTTATAAACTGCTTCATCAATTAAGGATAACCATTCTGGATGCTCCTCAGCGAAAGCTTCTGCTAGTTTGTCCTTGATATTACGAATATTCTCTTCTCTTACTTGCTTTACATCGGTAAATACTGCTACTTCCATCTCTTCTGGAGTTACAATAGCCTTAATTGCAGCAAACATATCTTCAGGGATCTCACAGCTTACATAACCATGTTTTTCTTTACCGCACTCTGACACAATCTTATCGATAAATTCAATTACCTGTTGATTCACAGCATGAGCAGCATAGATCGCATCAATCATCTTATCCTCTGGAACTTCATTGGCACCAGCTTCAATCATAATTACCTTATCCTTGGTGGATGCTACGGTTAATTGTAAATCAGAAACAGCTTTTTGTGCTGCATTAGGATTAAATACAAACTCACCATTTACAAGACCTACCTGTGTGGTAGCACATGGGCCATCAAAAGGAATGTCAGAGATAGCTACTGAAATTGCAGAACCTAACATTGCTGTTAATTCTGGGCTACAATCTGGATCCACTGACATAACTAAATTGTTTAATGTAACGTCATTTCTATAATCCTTTGGGAACAAAGGACGCATTGGACGGTCAATAACACGAGAGGTTAAGATCGCATTCTCACTTGCTTTTCCTTCTCTCTTATTAAAACCTCCAGGAATCTTACCTACAGCGTATAATTTCTCTTCATATTCAACGCTTAATGGGAAGAAGTCGATTCCATCTCTTGGCTTGTCGGAAGCCGTTGCTGTCGATAATACTACGGTATCTCCATAGTGCATAAGAACAGCTCCATTTGCTTGTGCTGCAACTCGATTTACATCCACAGTAAGTGTTCTTCCAGCGAGTTCCATTGAAAAACTTTTGTACATATATTTTGTCTCCTTTAATATTTTTATGTGGAGAACCCGAAACAACTGAAAAAACCACTAGGACTAATGATCTTTTCAGAAGTCTCGGTTATTCACTCTCCACTCTTCCTTCTATGAGTTTTAACCTCACATATCTAAATTATAACACTATGACCATAAAAATGCTATCACTTTTTTCATATAGCTTTCCAGAGCTTTCCAGAGCTTTCCAAATAAATTCTCTATTTTTATGACCGAAAACAATTTCTTACCTGACTAGCCATATAAAGAGATCCAACAATGCAAATTACATCACTTGGACCAGCCATCTCAAGCGCTGTCATAATACCATCCTCCACAGAACTTTCTGCACTTGCATAACCGTTCAAATCATGGATTGCCATAGCAAGAGATATCGCTGATAGTGCTCTTTCATTTTCTGGTTCAACAGCTATGAATTCCTTAGCTAAGGGAACTAGCTGAGTAAGCATGGCTTTATAATCTTTATCCTTCATAACACCCACCACAAAGATGATCTTCTTATCTGGCACATACTTTGCTAACACTTTCTTTAACTCCTGGATGCATTGCTCATTATGTCCACCATCTAAGATCACTAAAGGCTTCTTGGCAAGAACCTCAAGTCTAGCCAGCCAATTCACTTGGAATAAACCCCGCTTTATAACTTCTTTCGGGATCTTATAACCTAGGCTTTGTAAGGCTGATACAGTTTCTAAGACAACTGCTGCATTTTTTCTTTGATGCTCACCAATCAATGGTAAAGAGATATCTTCATACTCTTTATATGAGAATTTCTGCATGGATAGATGCTCCTCATGAGAGCTAATTTTATCGAATTGAGCCACTGTTAGCTCAGCATTTGCCTTCAAACAAGCTTCATGCAATACTTCCATAACTTCTTTACTTTGTTCATAACTAACAACCTGACAGCCCTTTTTGATAATTCCAGCTTTGATGCTTGCAATAGCACTCACATTGGTCCCTAAGTAATCCATATGGTCCATCCCGATGTTAGTAAATACTGCCACTTCACAGGCTGGTATTACATTCGTAGCATCGCCAAGTCCACCAAGTCCAGTCTCAAGCACTACAATATCACATTCTTCCTGTTTAAAATAGCTAAAGGCAACTGCAGTTAAGCGTTCAAATTCCGTAGGCCAATTACTCTGATGCATTCGATACATGGCTTCTTTTACCTTATTACATACCTTTGAGAATGCTTCATTCGCAATGATTTCGCCATTGATTCGAATTTGCTCATTTACCTTCTCTAGGTAAGGGGATGTAAATAAACCCACTTTATAACCTGCGGCAGATAAGACAGAAGATAACATAATAGCAGTAGATCCTTTTCCATTCGTTCCTGCTATATGAACATATTTTAGTTTTTGTTCTGGATGATCTAACACTTCTAAAAGAGCCTGAAGGCGATCTAGTCCTAACTTCCACGTATTATCTGTAGATTCCTTCAAAAATTGTAACGCTTCCTGATATTTCATACCTACTCCTATCTGAACCAATTTCTATATAAGTAAAAGGTGTTAGCTCACTATCATTCCCTAAAAAGGATGCTACCAATAGTTTCAAATTATTATCTAGCAATAGTATGCTGATAATCTCTGAAATTATATAGCAACATCCTCAAATACACATATTTAACTAAGAGCGAGCCAGTGCCGATTTTATTCTAGGTACTAATTCTTTGCATATAATTCTAATCACTAATATCATAACAGCTGTCATAATAAAAAACTGAGGCAGCCTTGATACAAGCAGAACTAAAAAGCTTGTTTTACTGTAATATAAGATATTTAGCCAGTAAGTGGTTAATAAGAGGCTACAAACTACCTGATTAACCAGCGTAGCTATTATGATCCTTCCCATGGTTTGCTTCTTGTATAAGAATAAAGCAAACAAAAAGCCAGTTAGAAAAGATGTAAATGTGAACCCAGGAAAGAATGGTCCAGAAGGGAATAAAGTAGCACCTATAAGGTCACTGATAGCCCCTACAATACCGCCAGCCATAGGTCCATACATAATCCCTGCAATCACAACCGGTATGAAACCAAATGAAAACCGCATATTCCATTGTTCTATCTTTAAGAATCTAGTACATATAACTTCAATGGCAATTAACAAGGCTAGTGTAACTAGCACGGAAAGTGTAATTCTTATCGTGAATATCCATTTGATATCACGTTTTTTTTCACCATCTGACATAGAATTTCCTCCTTTCTAACGTCATGGTATTGTATTATTACTATTCACACCTTGATTACTGCAAAATATTGCTGCAACACAAGAAGGAGTGACTAGTAATATAGTATCTCCATAAACGATAAATTTGTCGTGCATGATTTTAGAAATATGCTACAACAAAAGGAAATTCTTTGTATGTAGCAGCGGGATGCGAACTTTGTACCGCAAGTTTAACCTTTTCGTCCACTCGGCAACTCCCCGTCCGTGTGACACTTAACGCACAAAATCCTACTCTGCAACAGTTCTGCAATTCGACGTGATTACTTTAGCATAACAGTATCTAAAAGTCAAGGTGCGAAGTATGCATCTTGACTTTTATTCCGCGCGCGAAGCTGCGCATCATGCCTGAAGGACTTTTAATCAATAGGAAATACGATGCAATTTCCTATTGATTAAAAAAAGATTCTGCAAGCAGAATCTTTTCCATCATTACTTTCTTAAACCTAAACGTGCAATTAAGTCACGGTAGCTATCAAGATTAGTCTTCTTTAAGTATTCAAGTAAACCTCTTCTTTGACCAACCATCTTAAGAAGACCTCTTCTTGAGTGGTGATCTTTGTTGTTGCTCTTTAAATGCTCAGTTAACTCAGTTATTCTTTCTGTTAATAATGCTACCTGAACCTCTGGTGATCCAGTGTCATTTGCTGTTCTACCATAAGCAGCGATGATTTCTAATTTCTTTTCTTTGCTAATCATTGATTAGTCCTCCTAAATTTTATTGATAAACACCATATACCAAGAATAAGGTTGGAGTGTCCAAATTCTGAGTATAGGTTTTTACACACATAAGATGATAACACATCAAAATTATCTTGTAAAGGGTAAACTTATCTTATTCCTTCTTTTGGCTCATAGGCTGAACTAAAATAGACATTCATACAACCTTTGAATTCCTTGTTCAATCTTATCTTCGGGTACACTGGCAAACCCAAGTAAGATGGTTGGGTATTTGCTAGATTTTTGCTTAATATAATGCCGATTTAACCCATATAGTAATATCCCAGATTCTTTTGCCTTCTGTATTAACTCTTCCTCTGTTAGATTGATCTTAAACTCAACAACAAGATGAAGACCAGCATGCTCACCACTTACCGTTATTGAAGATCCAAAAATTTTAAGAGCCTTGATTAAGCTATCATGTTTGCTCTTATATTTGGTTCTCATCTTATTTAAGTGGCGCTCAAAATAACCACCATTGATGAATCGGCACATAATTGCCTGGTCAATTCTTGAAACTGTAGATGCATAATAAGAAAGTTTACTCTGATAATGTTTTGCGAGTTCCATTGGAAGAACCATATAACCCATACGAATCGCAGGCGCTATCGCTCTTGAGAAGGTACCTAAATAAATCACCCGGTTATTCTGGTCAATTCCTTGTAAGGAAGGTATTGGTTTCCCCTTATATCGGAATTCACTATCGTGGTCATCTTCAATTATGTACCGATCCTGTGTCTGATATGCCCAATGTAATAAGTCCATACGTTTTTTAATTGGCATAACAACACCCAGTGGATATTGGTGAGATGGTGTCACATAACATAGATTTGCTTCTGATTGTGATAATTCCGCCACATCAATACCATCTTGCTTCACGGAAATAGGCATCACCTCATATCCTAAGCCTTGATATATCTGATAAGCTCTCTTATAAGATGGATTCTCCATGGCGATTAGGTGATGATTTGACAGGATTTGAGCCAATAATTGGATAAGATAATCTGTTCCCGCACCAATCACGATTTGCTCTGCTTCTAAGATAACGCCACGAGAGCTGTGAAGATAGCGTGCTATCGCTTCTCTTAAAGAGCTATCTCCTTGACTTTCACCAAGCAAGAACAGATCCTGATTCATATCATTCATACATTGGTTACTTAATCTTCTCCAAGTTGCAAAAGGGAATTCTGAGATATCCACCGAAAAAGGAGAAAAATCAAACAAAGCAATATCTTTCTTTTTAATCACTGCTTTATTCACTTTTTGCATTTCTTTCGGTACTTCCACCAGATCACCAATACTTAATACATAATATCCACTCTTTGGTCTTGCTTCAATATAACCCTCTGAGATTAATTGACTATAGGCAAGCTCTACCGTGCTTCTGCTAATTTGCAGATTTAAACTAAGGCTCCTTGTGGAAGGGAGCTTATGAGCAACGGCTAGCTTGCCTGTTCTTATTTCTTGCTTAATAAATTCATAGATCTGTTCATAGAGAGGAACAGATCCTCCTGTATTTAATGGGATAATTAACATACCAACCCCCATGTAGGTCAAACTCTAGAGTTTGAAATAATCCTTGGCAAATTCAATATCCTTCTCCATAACCAATTGCAGTTCCTCTACAGAATCAAACTTAGCTTCTCCTCTGTGAAAGGTATACAATTCAACACTGATTTCCTGACCATAAATCGATTCATTAAAATCAAAGATATAGGTTTCAACACCAACTTGACCGCTTTGATCTACGGTTGGTTTACATCCAATATTGGTTACTCCATAATAGATGTTACCATTCACCTTTACCTTAGACGCATAGACTCCAAATGGTGGAAGCAACTTATGTGGCAATGGAAGGATATTCACAGTTGGGATTCCTATCTTTCTTCCCAGCTGTCTCCCAGAAACAACAGTTCCAATAATGGAATATGGGTGACCAAGCATATCATTTACTTGCTCCATATGTCCAAGGCTTAATTCTCTACGGATTCTTGTACTACTTATTTCCTGTCCTTCAAACTTTAGCTTTTCACAGACAATCAACTCATAGCCATAATCTTTAGAAAACTCACGTAACATGGCAATATCTCCACGTCGCTTGCGTCCAAAATGATAGTCATCTCCTACGACTATAATCTTGGCATCCAATTGCTCAATGAGAACCTTGCGAATAAATTCCTCAGGTTCCATACTTGCTGACTCCTTTGTAAATGGATAAGAGATTAAGACTTGTGGACCTTGCTCGGTTAACAGTGCTTTCTTTTCTTCTTCAGTATAAATTAAATCTATTTCACGATCTGAAAATAGATTCCCTGGATGATAATCAAAGGTAAACATTACCGAAGTATACCCTTGCTTTTCATACTTGTATAGATAGGAAAATAGCAATTGATGCCCACGATGTAATCCATCAAATTTCCCTAAGGTAATACAGGAGTTATGATATTGAAATTCTGTTTTCCCACAGATGTATTCCATGATTCATACCAACTTTCTATTACAGGTTACTATTTTGCCGTATGGCTTCATAGGTTGTACTATTATTACAAAAACATCTTCACTGGCTTATAGCAGTCCTCTGCTATGTTATACTTATAGATGCCAGTAAAGGTATTCTTACTATCATAAACTCTGATTTCATCAGTTTCTTCTAACTCATTCTCTCTTTTGATGATGAACTGCCCAGCCTTTAACTTATTTCCATTATATAAAAATTTATCAAAAGGCTCATTCATAACTGCCTTTGGCAGATGCGTAAAACAAGCATCGACTGGCATTAGGATGGAATCGATTTCTTGATTTAACATAATTTGTTCAACTTCATCTATTTTTAAACTATTAGCTAATTCAAATACACTTACTTTAGTACGAAGCAGGCTTTTCATACATCCACCCACGCCTAATCGTTCTCCTATGTCCTTGCATAAGGTACGTATAT
>JAEYWQ010000018.1 GCA_023428885.1 Bacillota bacterium | reverse complement strand
TCCCGATTGCGCGGAATAAGAAATTCTAAGGGTTATTGGATTGGGTATTGGAAAGGGACGGGGCGGGCTCGATCGGCATCCGTGCCGCTCGCCCTAAGTTCGACATCCATGTCGAACTTCCCCTGATAGAGGGAATAACCCTAAGAATTTCTAAATTCGCTTCATAGGGAGTGAATACAAATGATATCATATTCTACGTTGACTGCGCTGTCTGAGTTTCTAAGATGGGATCTATTTTTCTGTTATTGAAATAAGACAAAGAAGACATAAAATACATAAAATACAAAGACCAAAAAGATAAAACAAAGAAGACAAAGACAAAAAAGACAAAAATAAAAAAGACAAAAACAAAAACAAAAAGACAAGGATCTGTCACAACTTATTGTTGATTTTTTGGTTAAAAGTGAGCAGAGAAAAAACACTCTGCTCACTAATTTTACATCGTATACTGTACAAAGGAAACACATCCGTACTTATCACAGGTTACAAACCCCATTTTTTCGTAAAAGGCTTTTGTATTAGGCTCATTATCAGTTAAAAGAACTTTTTGATATACGTCTTTATACTTGTTCATCGCTTCCGTAATAAGTTTTGAGCCAATACCCAAATGCTGATAGGCTCTTAATACTACGATGTCTTGTACGTAAATAATTGAAAAACCATCACCTACAATACGTATTGCACCAAGTAGTTTTTCATTACACCAAGCAGTAATAATTAATAGGGAATTATCATACGCTTTTTGAAGCATATCAGTATTATTAGTATAATTACTCCACCCAACATCATTGTACAATGCTATTAAGTCATTTAGGCAAGGCATAACATTTTCTTTCAATTCAAAGTTCATCAGAATACTCCTTTCAATTATCGAGTCAATTACTTAGATGTACTTTCTTCTTAATTTTACCATGCTATTACCTCCTGAAGCTTTATAATTCTAATACAAGCAAATACTTATTGATTTCACAAGTAATACTACATCATTTATCTTGATTTTACCATATGAATTTTAGTGCCCCAAATTGTCATACCATTTATGCCATATAAGGTAATTGTTAAGGTATTTCGTAGCTACTCCATTAAGTTTATCCATAGATGAAGAGCATCCAAAAGTTAATGTCGCAGAATATGAGTAGTGATGAGAGTGGGGATGTGGGGGGATGTGTGACGAATACAGAAAAATTGTGCGATATATGTATCAATTACGGAAGAAAGCTGTAGTAATTAAGAATTAGTTTTATTATAATATATAATATAAGATAATCTGGATGCGAAGGATGAAAATAGTGGGTATGTGAGGATGTCAATGCATGTAGAGTGGATAAAATAAATAGTTATTAAGAATTGATTCTATCCATACAACGAAATGTTAGCTTGTAGAAATGGAGTGATATCTTGATTCGAACTAAAAGATTAGTGTTAAAAGATTATACCGTAGACGATTTAGAGAATTTCTATCGTTTGAAGTCAAACAGTATCGTCTGGAATAATTCGATGTTAGACCCGATCAACGATATGGAAGAAGCGAAAGTAGAACTACATGAGTTAATTAAGCGGCGTAAAAGTGGGAAGTATGTAGCTATGGCTCTATTTCTTAAATCAACGAATGAATTTATTGGAGAATGCGGTATTATTGATTATAATGAGCGAATTCATCGAGGTATCTTAGAGTGTCATCTACTCCCACAATATTGGAATCAAGGATATGGTACTGAGATTGTTAGGGGACTCTTAAAGTTTGCGTTTGATCTGCGTAAAATGAAGAGAATCGAGGTCCGCATCCTTGAGGGAAATAAGGCTAGCAGTAAAGTCTTAAACAAATGTGGATTCTTATGTGAGGGTACCATGAGATCATTTCATAAAGGAAATCATCATTATAATGTGAATTATTATGCTTTAAACGCCATTGATTATCAAAGAATGAAATCAAAAGCAGTGTTGGAAGATGAGAGAATGAGATGAATCTCTAGCCAGACAGTTGTAATCAAGGACTTTGACGCATGATTCTACTAGGATAGGTGAATACTAATCTTGACATATAAGTTTATCTTAAGTAAGGAAGGTAGCATATGACCAAGGTTGGTAAGACTATGAAGAATATTACAAAAGAAGTTGTCAAAGCTAGTGGGGTTGCTACAAAAGTTGGTGGAGAAGCCATTAGTAAAGTTGCAAGAAAGGTGGGAGTTTCCGAGGACAAGTGTGACCGAATGGAAGACAAGTCTGATGATGCAGGTAAGGATATCTACTATTCCAACCAATCAGCCGGATATAAAGCTGAAAAAATGACTGATCAGGCCATTAACAAGACTCGTGATATGTATCATTCGATCATAGACAAAGATAACTCTAAGCCCAAAAAGTAATTTATTGTAGTAACTAAAGGAACAACTGAGCATTCATGCGCAAGGTTGAAAGTTAATCTTACCTTTGAATGCTCTTGTATAATTTTAAATCTTATCTTTAAATATTATCCTTAATTGACAACCTAGGATATACATAAGCGGAGGAATATATCGATATGGAAGCAGAAGAACTTCATAGTTTAGATGACTATTCGAAGGTGGAAGAAGCATTTATTAATTGTTATGGTAACAATAGGCATAAGCCACTCAAAATTTTGACAGGCTTATATAAAGGACATTATCACAAGTTTATTCTATCAGGCATATTCTTTGCCCTTAAGCATGCATGCGTTTGGGTATTACCAATTGTCACAGCAAATATTATTAATATTGCGATGGACAAAAAGAAGAGTGGAATGAATGGGATTACTCTAAATATAGTGATTATATTGATTTTAGTCCTGATTAATTTGCCAATGAATTATCTGTATACTAAGAATCGTAGTAAGGCAGTTCGATATGTGGAAGCTGGCTTGCGTGGTGCTATGGTGCGAAAGCTTCAGCAATTGTCGATTACATATCATAAAGAAATGCAATCTGGTCGTTTACAATCCAAGATCATGCGTGATGTGGAAGCTATTGAAACCTTATCACAGCAATTATTCTTGAACATGCTTAACATTGTATTGAACCTAATTGTAGCCTTATCTGTAACAATTAGTAAGAGCTGGGTGGTATTCTTGTTCTTCTTAATCTCTGGCCCTATCGCTGGTACTACAGTTGTAGCATTTAAGTCTAAGATAAAGAAAACAAACTCTGAGTTTCGTAAGGAGATGGAAGAGACCTCAGCTAGAGTTATGGAAATGGTAGAACTCATTCCAGTAACTCGTGCTCATGCACTGGAGCATGAAGAAATTCTGAAGATGGAGGAGCAGTTAAACCTTGTGGCTGAGAAGGGGTATCGTTTAGATATTGTACAAGCCAATTTCGGTGCGGTCAGTTGGGTGATTTTTCAAATCTTCCAGATTTTATGTCTTGGTTTTACAGGTTATCTAGCTTTCAAAGGAAGAATCTTAGTTGGAGATATTACCTTGTATCAAGCCTATTTTGCAACTGTTGTTAACCAGGTTTCTTCCTTTATCAACCTTTTACCTGTAATATCAAAAGGACTAGAGTCTGTCAATTCAGTTGGTGAAGTTTTACTTGCCGATGATATTGAAAATGACAAAGGCAAGAAGGTCTTAACAAAAGTTAAGGGCGAATTCGAATTTAGAGATGTGGAATTTGCGTATGATGATGCGAAACCAGTGCTTACAGGTCTAAATTTAAAGGTTAAAAAAGGAGAGACTATTGCTTTGGTAGGTGAATCTGGAGCAGGTAAAACAACGATATTGAACCTTGTGATTGGATTTATGCAAGTAAATCAAGGTCAGATCTTATTGGATGGGCAAGATTTAAGTGAGATTAATCTACGTAGTTATCGTAGGCATCTTGCAGTAGTTCCCCAGAATTCCATCCTTTTCTCAGGAACAATACGAGATAATATTACTTACGGAATGCCTTCCGTGAGTGAAAAGAAATTAAAAGAAGCTCTGGATGCAGCAAATCTCTCAAGCTTTATTGAAAGTTTACCAGACGGGCTGGATACTTTGGTGGGGGAACATGGTGGGACCTTAAGCGGTGGTCAGCGCCAGCGAATCTCCATTGCCAGAGCCCTAATTCGAGACCCTAGAGTTATCGTGTTAGACGAAGCTACATCAGCTTTGGATAGTATCTCAGAAAAAGAAATTCAGAATGCTTTGGCAAACTTGACGAAGGATAGAACAACCTTCATTGTTGCCCACCGATTATCTACGATTCGGAATGCAGACAAGATTGCGGTTATGAATGGTGGGGTGTGTAAAGAATATGGTACCTTTGATGAACTTATGGCACTCAAGGGAGAATTCTATCAGATGAGGGAATTACAAAATTAATTGAATAAAAGCATAGAAAGGTCGGAAGAAAGAATGGTAAAAATTTATAGCTGTTTTCCTAACGGTGCAAATAAAGTTTTAACAATGAGTTATGATGACGGGAAACAAGAAGATCGTAGATTGATAGAGATTTTTAATCGATATAAGATCAAAGGAACCTTTCATTTAAATTACGGCTTAATGCATCAGGATATTCGAATTGACTCCAATGAAATTAAAGAATTATATCAAGGTCATGAAGTTGCTGCACATACAATGACCCATCCAACCATTGCTAGAATTCCTTCTACGATGATGGTGAATGAGATTCTTAAGGATCGGGAAGGGTTAGAGAGTTTAGTAGGCTATCCGGTGAGAGGCTTATCTTATCCGAACGGTTCTTATGATGAGAAGTTGAAGGCTTTACTTCCTGGATTAGGAATTCGCTATTCAAGAATTGTTGGAAATTCAGAAAACTATGATATGCCTAGCGACCCTTATGAGTGGAAAGCCACTTGCCATCATAATCATAAGTTAATGGAATTAGGTAATAGTTTTATCGAAACAAAGAAATCTCAATATCTTTATATGATGTATGTTTGGGGCCATAGTTATGAGTTCACCCGTGATAATAATTGGGAGTTAATAGAAGAATTCTGTCAGATGGTGTCCAATCAGCCAGACATCTGGTATGCAACCAATATTGAAATTATGGATTATCTGGATGCTGCAAATAGATTACAGTTTTCGGCAGCCTGCGATATGGTACATAATCCTTCTGCAATGTCAGTTTGGATTACGGTCTACGACATACCGCTAGAGATACGTGGTGGAGAAACAAAACATTTGATATAAGAGAGGAAAGTTATGTTAAGATTAGGTATACGTGCACATGATGTTAAGAAATTACCCTTTGAAAGTACGATTGAGACTATAGCTGAGAATGGATTTTGCTGTACCCAATTAGCGTTAAAGAAATTAATCACTGAGTTTAATGTAAACCGTGAAGCGATGACTCCTGGTATGGCCTTGTATATGAAGGATGTGTTCTCTAGAAATAAGGTGGATGTGGCAGTACTTGGCTGTTATCTGAATTTAGCGAATCCAGACCAAGCTCAGTTAGCGCAGATTCAAAAGAATTACGAGGCTCATATTCGTTTTGCTTCCTTACTAGGATGCGGTATGGTGGGAACAGAAACTGGAGCTGTGAATGTGGAGTATCGATATGAAGCAGCAAATCATACGGAGGAAGCACTTAATATTTTTATCAAGAATTTAAAGCCAATTGTTAGTTATGCTGAGAAGATGGGTGTGATTATGGCGATTGAGCCAGTGTATAAGCATATTATGTGTGATATTAAAAGAACTCGTAAAGTATTAGACGCCATTGCTTCTCCGAATCTACGTGTTATCTTTGATGCAACTAATGTGATGTCTGTGGATAACTATACTCGTCAGAATGAAATCATAGAAGAAGCCTTTGACTTGTTGGGAGAAGAAATCGATGTACTTCATATCAAAGACTTTATTGTATCTGGTAAGGATATCGTATCCCGTCCTGTTACGGTGGGAGAAGGTGAACTTAACCTTGCCTTACTATTGAAATTGGCAAAGACAAAGAAACCTTTTATTCATATGTTACTAGAAGATTCCCTTCCTGAGAATGCATTGATATCAAAGAATTACATTGAAAAGATATATGCAAATGTGTAAAGTTGGTTTATAGGATATCCAGAAGCAACACCATCAACCCATGAAGTTGATGGTGTTTTTTGATTTATAGGAAAATTCTCTGAATTTCCTATAAATCAAGGCTAATAGAAATCTTTGGTCGCGAGAGTGTGCGAGGCACACTTTATTCTGTAATATGTACATGTGCTTTGTGAACACAAAATGTTAACATTCAGGAAACATTTGATATGGTATAATACCATTAGTACATTTACCATTAGGTAATTGCGAAACGCACCAATAAAAAGAGATTCTCGAGTATCATCTTTACATTTATTTGTTTCTTTTGATTTTCAAGGCTCACATCTAGACTGCATGTTCTGTTTAAGAAAAAAAGAGTAC
>JAEYWQ010000434.1 GCA_023428885.1 Bacillota bacterium | reverse complement strand
TCCATGGTCAGGACGTATGACACCATCAAATCCTATATCATAAAATGCTTTCAAAATTGCAACCATATCCAGGTTTCCATCAGAAGATAAATGAGCAGCTTCCTGGAAGTTACCTGGTCCGTTATATTGAAGGTTTCTTACATGGGCAAAGTGAATTCTACCCTTTAAGGAAGAAATGATATCTACAAGATCATTCGTAGGATTGGAACCAAGTGAACCAGTACATAAGGTAACGCCATTGTGAACATTGTCAACTGCTTTCATAAGTTTGAGTATTTTTTCTTTTCCAGTGATGATGCGAGGAAGATCAAATACAGGCCAAGCTGGGTCATCTGGATGTATGGCCATATTAATATTATATTTGTCGCATACTGGCATAATACGTTCAAGGAAATACACTAGGTTTTGGAATAGTTTCTCCTCATCTACATCCTTGTATAGTTCAAACAGTTCTTTGATACGGGCCATACGTTCTGGCTCCCATCCTGGTAATACAAATCCGTTGGAGTTCTTGTCCATATCTTCAAACATGGCAACTGGATCGATCTGAGAGATTAATTCCTGATCATAAGCAAGAACTGTAGATCCATCTGGGCGTACCTTGGCAAGATCACTACGTGTCCAGTCAAATACCGGCATAAAGTTATAGCAGACCATATGAATGTCTTCCTTGCCCAGATTTTCTAATGTGGCTATATAATTTTCGATATACTGGTCTCTGTCAGCTGTACCAATTTTAATAGAATCGTGTATATTTACACTTTCGATTCCACTAATCACAAGACCTGCATCCTCAACTTCTTTCTTAATTTTTCTAATATCTTCTATCTTCCATACCTCGCCAGGAGTTGTCCCATATAATGTTGTTACAACTCCTTTTACTCCAGGGATCTGGCGAATCTGCTCTAATGTTACGGAATCGTAGCCGCTTCCAAACCAACGTAATGTCATATCCATAGTATTTGCTCCTTTTACTTCCTTTGCTTAAGTTGATTTACTTATTAATGTGCTTGTATATTAGCTAATATTTTATACTAATATATTAGCACTAATATATTAGTTCTTCCATACTGATTTTTACTAAGCTTTCTTATATTTTCTTGTGCATTATATACAATGCTTTTTACTATTATATGTAAATTATTCATAATTTTCCATTTGTGTAATAAGGTTTGTTTCAAATTCACGAGACTTTAAACATAGTATTACCCAAAGCTTGAAGCCGGAAGTAGCACTCCAAAAAAGTTGCTCTGGTTCGCGTGCACGTTCGTAAGATGCAAGTAAGCTTACAAGATGACAGCCCGACAGGGTAACTGTCTACCTATCATCTGAATACTTTGCTTTCGCACAAGCAATCCGTAAGCTGCCTCACTTGTCAGAACAAAAGTGTGCTTCGCACACTCTCGCGATGTAGTTTAACGTAAGAGTACACTTTTGTTCCGCGCGAAGCTGCGCATCATGCCCGAAGGGATTGTTAATCAATAGAAAATACGACGCAATTTCCTATTGATTAACAAAAATGGAGCTGTGCACAAAGTACTTTGTGCACAGCTCCATCTTGTTCATACTAGCATGTAGTTTATTTACTTTTACTAATACCGCATCATTTTATTATTTTCTATAAATGTTACTAATTCTTCATTGAATAAATCTTTTTGATCATAGAAAGATGCATGGCCGCTAAACTGCATAGCCACCAATTTGGAATTCCTAATACTTTGATTTTGTATCTGCCCCAATTCAAATGGAACCACCTTATCATGAATTCCATGAATAATCAAGGTTGGAACATGAATTGCACATAAGTCATCGAACAAAACTTCATTAATCCATGTATTTGCAATCGCTATCGTAGAATAACCTGCTGCTTGTAAGCCTATTTGGAAAAACCAATCAGAGAAAGGTTTAGATATGTGCTGAAAAAAGAATATGTCACCGAACCCTTGTAACATCTTAGGTCGGTCCTCATATGAATCCTTGATAATTTGATTCACAACTTCGATGTCCAGACCATAATTAAAATTAGGACGTTTGATTAGACTCGGTGCTGCTGCCGCGAGTAGAGCTAATTTTGATACACCAAAGCCATGATATCGCGCCATATAGCGAATGGCAATTGCACCCCCGGTGGAATGACCCGCAAGCGTTATATTATTTAGTTTTAAGGCATCGATCACAACCCGAACATCATCTGCTAATCGATCGTAGTCATAACCATCCCATGGTTTATCAGAATCACCAAAGCCTCTGGTATCAATACCAATACACCGATATCCAAGCTTTGGCAACTCATTGTATTGATATTCAAATAGCCTATGACTGCCAGGCCATCCATGTAAGAAAAGAATTGTTTTATTGCCACATGGATTCACATCTTCAACAAATACCTTAACATTCTCTTCCACTTCAATAAAGTATCCCATAAACAATCTCCATCTATCATACTTATAAGAAAGGGTATGCATGAAGATACAATTTATACCTTAGATACTACTTAACTTCTCCAAATCTACTTTCTTCCTCTCCTATCCTTTTAATAACTTTATATAGCTCTTCCTCTTCACAATTACATATGCATAATCGAATCCCCTCTGACCGCTCCATTCCCTTGAGATAGCAATCGGATACGTCACTGATTAATATTCCGGTCTTAGATAGTTTTTTTATCAGTCTCTGGGCTGATTGATGATGTAACTGAATATAAGCATAGATACCGGTTGGTGGAACATGATAGATTTGTCCTTTGGGTAACCATATTTCACAGGCAGTTTTTAAAACACTCATCTTATGCTGATAGAACTTTTTTGTTCTCAGTACATGAGACTTATACATGCTACTTTTTAAGTAGATTTCAAGTGCTCCTTGGTTGAGAACTGGAGTGTTTAAGTCCATGTTATGTTTAAACACACTAAATTGTTCCTGCAAAGGCATTGGAACAATTGCCAAACCGAGGCGCAAACCAGGTAACAAGGTTTTAGAGAAACTCTGAATATAGATGACCCTCTTTGCTTCATCCATAGAGTAAAAAGTAGTAGCCTTCCCATCGATTTCTAAATCAGCCAGATAGTCATCCTCCACAATATAAACTCTATACTTTGCCGCTAAATGTAGAATTGCCTTTTTATCCCTTTCGTTATAACAAAAGCCCGTAGGATTTTGATATCTTGGCATGGTGTAGAAAAACTTAATCTCTCCCGTTTGAAACAATGCTTCTAACTCCTTAAGATCAATCCCGTCTTTAGTTCTCTTGATACCTACTACTGGTATCCTATTACTATACAGTGTCTGAAGCATCACTGAATAGGTAGGTTGTTCCACTAAGACTTTGCTTCCCTTCCCTGGGAAGGGCATAGTTACCAGGATATATAAGGCTTGTTGTGCTCCTGTTGTAATATGTAGATCAGTAGTATTAGTAAATATCTGAAACATCATCAGATGTTTGACTAATACAGTTCTCAACTCTTCCATCCCCTGAGTATGTGAATATTCCATCAGTTTATTCTTGTAAATCGATATGGACTTCTCCATACAGTGATAGAAGTCTTTATAAGGGTTGATGCAATCAGGTGGTCTCACATTCACCATATCGATTATACCATCACTCTTAGCCTCGGAAATCAGAGATTTTACCACATAATAACCACTCTTAGGAGCAGAATAAATCAGATGCTCATTTTCTAACAGTTGATAGGCTTTGACAATTGTATCAGAATTAAAACCATACAATTTTGCACATTCCTTGATGGAAGGTAGCTTATGTCCTGGTTTTCTCTTGCCACTAAGAATCTCTTCTCGAATGGCATCTACCACTTGTCTATAC
>JAEYWQ010000392.1 GCA_023428885.1 Bacillota bacterium | reverse complement strand
ATCTGCAACAATATCTTCATAATCTGCAGCATTCGCTTGTAAATTTGCCGGAATAAATGCACTCTCGCATCGTAAATATTCATTGTAATTATCGTATGAAACATAAATATTTTGTTTATTCTCCATTTTATCTGCACCTGAATCATACTCTATTAAATACATTTCTTTATTCTTTTCAAATGCATTTTTATAAATTTCCGTCATATCATTACTATTCCAGATTTGCCGAAAGAAACCTCCCGTTCGTTCACAAATCTCATTTAACACATAATTTTCTACACTTGATCCTATTCCTATTAAGTAAATTGGAATACCCAATGTATTTGCAATTTTTATAACATCCTCGGCAGTTTTTGTACTTGTATTATCATATCCATCAGTAAATGCCATCACACATTTTGCACCTTTCGTATTTGATGTTTTACAAACCGCAACATATAAAGCATCATATAATGACGTGGAATTTCCAACATACAGATGACTAACAGTAGTTAATGCTTTATTTTTATCATTTGTAAAATCCATTGTTTCATAGACATTATCATCGAAAGTAATTAATGAAACTTCATCGTGCGCCTTTTCAAATTGAAGACAAGAAACAAAATCATACATTGCATCCTCTACGTCATCAATGAGTTCATACATACTTCCACTTACATCTGCAACCAGACATGTGTTTAACTGTTCTTGCTGGTTCAGTTTACTCACTTTAAGATTTTTTATTACCGTATATCCATCCTTTCCAAGTTGTCTTACGGTCAAGAAATCTGTCTTTAAAGGAATAATGCGTTGTGCATAACTATCATATGAACTAACATACAATTTTATTTTTGGGAAATCAGACACATCTATTTGTTCAATTGAAAAATTGTAATTTTCAACTAACTTGATTTTTTGACACAACTCTAAGCAAGCCCCTAATTCCATCAATGCTTGTTTATAGTTCTTCTGATCTTTATATTGATCAGCACTATTGAGATAATTAGCAATAATTTCTGTCTCTGCAGCCAATAAACCATCCTGTGTATAATCATCTATTTCAATCTCTATTTTCCTGAGCTTTTCCAGATTTCTCTCTTTAACCTTTTGATACTCTGCTTCTAATTGATTTTCCGTGTCTTCTATTGTCGACAAACTTGCATCTTCATTTGCCTGTGATAGCTGTTCTTTTAAATGTGAAAATACTGTTTCTTCTTCTTGTTCCATTTCAAGGGCATCAAAAAGAACTTGGTATTCTTTTCTCGCATTTGAATATTTTACTAATTGCTCTTGGTAGGTTATAAGTTCCTTTTCGAATTTTTCAAAGGAGTCCTCTATCTCCTTATACATCGACTTGTCATTTTGAGATATTGCTTTTTCTGCATCATCACACAACTTCTTATATGCGTCATTACAATCTCCCAATTTATATTGCGTACAATTTTCAACAAACTTTTCAAATCGATTTGAAAATTTTCGCTGTTGCTTATTTCCAGATAATACAAATCCACCTACTATAATGCTCACAAAAATTATGCCTATAATGGCACCTATCACTACTTTCATTTTATTATCCGAGTTTTCAGATGTAACTTTTTTCCCACAGTATGGGCAAAAAGAACTTTGATCATCCATTGGTTTCCCACATCGTTTACAATTCATACCTATTTCCCCTCGCAACACTTCCCAATATTTTGGAATATATTTCTATTTATAATCAATTTATACCATATTGCTATAATAGTTTCAACACAACGATGAATTTTAGCTTGAGTCAACTAAACGTTGTTGCAAAATCAGGTTAGGTTTCAGATGGGTCTTTTTATTATCGATTCTCGACCTCTTTATCCCCAACTCTTCCATTGCCTTTTTTATAAACGGTAAGGCACACGTACCATCCTAAAAGATAAGCCGCACTTTCGTGCGGCCTAGTTACTTGGTTAATTTTTTGCATTCCTTTGGCAGTTTATCTGACCAAGGAAGCAGATCTTCCATAAAACTTCTGTTTGCAATTACTCTTCACGATACCGAGACTAATAAATAGGTACGATATCCATATTGTAATTACCTCTAAGGAAATAATCCTCTTCCAAAACCTAGTGGTGATAGCACAGAAACACCACACAATAAGCTGCCTGTTTATTAGTTTCCACTGCAGATAGCCAGTTTACAATTGCTGCTGGGTTTGCACTATACTTTCACTGTGATTATATTGTTCGATACTTTTCTGAGAGAAGAACATATAGCGTTACCCATTTATTGGATTGACCCACCATACCCACGTTGAAATAAGGCTCAGATGCACTTCAATGGTATCTAAATATTTGAGACTATAATCATAATCTTTTATCTCTTTGTCATATTCATATGGCACAAAGGCTTCTCCAACAGTTTGTAGGCTCCTTGGGAGTAGTACCTTTTTCACGTTTGGAAAATAATAAAAAATAGCTTTCCCTAGCTTTTCGGTTCCTTCTTCAAAAGAAATCTCAGTTACCGTTGGAAAAATATCTTCGATTGTCTTTGAGATTGTGATTTTGGAGTCAGTTAAATTACTTGCTTCTTTATCTGCTGGACCAAATAGTTTTACTTTCTCTTCCCCTTGTTTAACCGGACTATTTTCTATGTTTTCCCCTTTTTTGTTTACAGGCCAATAGTATAAAGAGGTTTGATCTTTAGTGTAAATGGCACCATCAACAGAACACAAACTAGTATTCTTTGGTGAAATTTGAATTTCCTCTAGTAAAGAGTTATGAAAGGCATCGTTTGCTAGACTCTGAAAACTTGCTGGCAAGGTTAGTTTTACAAGCTTTGTCCCCATGAATGCTTCTTTCTCTATGGTTACAACACCCTCAGGAATCTCAATTGTTGAGATGGGAACATTTTTAAATGCTCGTTGCCCTATAATCTGAGTTCCAGGTGCAACCTTGGCATCCATATCACCACCGAAAGGATAATATATCAGCTTGTCTCCTACTTTGGAATATAAAACATTGTTCTTACTCGAGATATACTGATTTTTTTCATCAACAGTAATCTCCCTTAGCGATGGTAACACTTCTTTCTGTCGATCTGTTATGATTACTTTACTTACCTTAGAAGAAAGCGAAAGTGTTTCTACCTTGTTAAGCGCATTTAATTTGGTAAAATCGCCAAGATCAACAAAAGAACCATCAAGTATAATATGTTTTACTTTACTCAAATCTTGTTTCTTAATACTTTCACTGGCAGAAAAATTATCCAGATGAAAGATTCTAAGTGTATCCTCTAAGTCAAATGTATATGACTCTAAGTCCTCTGGCTCATATATAAAAGAGTTATCTTCTTGTGCATTAGCAACTGTAGTTCCTCCCAATGATGCAATCTTAAACATAGCCAAACAACTGAAAACTATAACGGGTATTAAGAAAATCTTCTTCATAAAACCCCTCCATTCATATTGTTCTCTTATCTATTTCCTATTTTTCTTCCAAATTCACTTTTGTTGAAAATCACACAATATGTTAATTTGCTGTGCCACTAAATGTGTAGCAATCCAGTTTATATCATAGTTTACATAGCTTATCAACAGGAACTCCATTTTCTAATTCTGAATTGTAATTTACAAGTCCATATTCGTAAAAAATTTCGCGTATCTTTCTTAGTATTTCTGCGTCACTTTTAATAATGTTCACAGATATTTGCTTATTGGCATCCAACTGACTCAGAGCATACCCTATAAGTAGTTGACTAACGGATTCAAAATGAGCCTTGTGGGATACTCCGAAGAAAGTTATCCGATTATTATTCCTTGAAAAAGCTATGATACCCAGACAATCCTTATTAACTCTTCCTACTGCCATAATTGCCTCTTTTTTACAATTTTTGAACTCATATAATCCATAAATGCAATATCATTTTCGTTACCATCATACCATTGTGATAAGCTCCCAACCAGTTCTTTTACATATACATCATACTCGTGTGAAAGCTTCATTCACTGCGAAATATCATTTTCTCCAACAGTTTTTAATAAAATCTCTGACATATTGAGCACCTCTATTTTATTATCATTACATTATATATAATTTGGATTGTGCACTATAATGAAATCTCGATTAACACTTACTTAACATCCCCTAAAGCTTCCTTAAAAACTCTTTGATTACATTTATGACTTCACTTTCCCAAAATGGTGCTCCGCAATGTCCAATTCCAGGCAATTCATAATAGGTAACCTCTTTCTTTGCCTCGATTAATTTATTATATAAAATCCTGCTATTTTCCACTGATACTACAGTATCAGCATCTCCATGAAGAATTAGTATTGGTGGCAAGTCTACTTCCTTGTCTATATACATACTGCAGGAGGCCCTTCTTGCTAATTCTTCATTTCCTTCTATCTTGTCAACACCAAGTAATCCAGCTGACGGTCTGATCGTCATCCATGGCGCTAATGGTGCTTTGGCGCATGTTAGTAGATCTGTCGATGCGCTCTCGATAAATATTCCATTTGGTTTTTTGAATGTTGTACAAAGCTTATGAGCATTAAAAAGAGCTGCCATCATAGCAATATGCCCTCCGCAGGAATTCCCAGCTAAAAATACGCGATCCATGTCCATATGAAACTTATCCGCTATTGTTTCTAGGTGACTAATTGCATTGGCCACATCCTCAACCTGTGCTGGAAAAGTTGCAATCTCCATTTCTCTATATTCCATCGCAGCAACCACAAACCCCTGTGATAGAATACAAAATGTATTTGACATCTTAAATAACAGTAAGGAAAAGAATGATGACAATTAATAAATTAAGTCATCGTGTGAAGACTCGTACATTTAATGTTGACATTTAAATCGAGTGTGTGAAGAAAAGTCTGTAAATACTGATCTTCAATGATAATATATGGTCTGAAGGCATAGTGGAAAGCTATCAGACCTTATTTTATATATAACAGCACATACCAACACATGACATTAGCAGGCGGATATTCCGCCTGTAAAAATTGCTTAAACCGTAGTTGTAAGCTTCATTATACAAATCCGATGTGTAACTAATTTAGTATTTACTATGTATTCTTTTCTATTTGTGATTTATAAACACACCAACCATTTGCAATCTAAAATGCATTAATTGAAGCTCTGTGAACTGTCTGCGATCTCAGGATTATATCAGCCTGTTTTCTTGTGATATATGAAGTATGTTATAAACTACACCTTTTTCTGCTTTCACTTTTCTTAAATCATCTATAAAATAAAACACATGGTATTTCCATTGATCTGGATTATATATTACTACATACTCTGCATTCTCTATTTTTGGTATCGCATCCCTGATACTATTTTTTAAGTTGTTTAAACTTTCTTGTGGATTTATTTCTCCTATTATTTCAAATAAGAAGTTTTTTTCTTTGATTCTTTGGGTTGTCGTATCAATTAATGGTACTCCTATATTTACGTTCTGCCATCCAA
>JAEYWQ010000376.1 GCA_023428885.1 Bacillota bacterium | reverse complement strand
CCTCTATGCTATCAATTACTTTTAGAACATCACCTGCAATAAACTCACAATTGCTTAGTCCATTAAGAGCAGCATTTTCTCTGGCAGCAATAACAGCTTCTTCCACAATCTCAACCCCAATCACTTTCTTAGCAACGGGAGCTAAGAGCTGAGCAATGGTTCCAGTTCCGCTATAAAGGTCAAAGATAAGCTTATCCTTAGTCTCTCCAACAAAGTCACGAGCGCAGTTATATAAAACTTCTGCTCCAAGGGAGTTGGTTTGAAAAAAGGAGAAAGTCGAGATCTTAAACTGCAAGCCAAGTAACTCCTCTTTGATGTATTCTCGTCCATATAGGACATCGGTTTTATCATTCTGAACGATATCTGCTAAGCTGTCATTGGTGGTGTGGAGAATTCCAACTATCTTTCCTGTTAAATCAAGGGCTAACAAACGCTCCTTGAATTTGTTTAAGAAGCTTTCTTCTGAGTCTAACATACCATTGATTTGTGAAGTTGTGATCAAGTTAACTAAGATTTCGCCTGTTTTTTGTGCTCGTCGAACCAAGAGATGGCGAAGATAGCCTTCATGGCTCATCTTATGGTAATAAGTCAGCTTTTCATCCTCACATAGCTGTAAAACACTGCTTAGAATCTGATTATAATCGTCATTTACAAGCTTACATTCAGAAACAGTCACAATATCATAAAAGCTTCCCTTTTTATGAAGACCAAGGGCAAGCGGTCCGTCCTTAAACTCATCTCCAAAAGAGAATTCCATCTTATTACGATAAGCATATTCGATTGGACTTCCAAGAATCCCTTCAAAGACGCTCATATCTTCCACTACATCAGCTAGTAGTTTTTTTACCTGCTTGGCTTTGATTTCGATCTCAGTTTCATAAGGAAGTGTCTGATAGGTACAGCCACCACACTCCCCAAAATGCTTACATGGAGGACTGACTGTCTCTAGGTCTGATTGCTTTAGTACCTCTAGTAAACGACCTTCACATTTTCCTTTACGAACTTTATTTATTGCAAAGCGAACCTCTTGTCCTGTAATGGAATTCTTAACAACTGCACGCTCACCTTCTACCATAACGATTCCTTTGTTAGGAAATTCTATACGTTCCACGATTCCTTCGTATTCTAGTCCTTTTTTCATAATTACCTCATTTCCACGACGCTACTATATCTATCAAGATTGTGAATTAGCTTAGACACAATCTTATAAAAGGAACTCAGTAAAGTTTTCTTCATAATTCCCGATGTACATTATATCGACTCTAGAGTAATTTGTCCACAAAATATCATAGCATATTGATACAATAAAATGAGTTGTCCACCTGTCATCTGATCACTGTGCTTCGCACAAGTCAAAAAAATATGAATCCTTTATATATATTTAATAAATATTCTCTTTACTTTAACGATGTGTAGTGTTAGAATGTTAATGTCTGAAATTGTAAATTTTGTTACTACACACCAGTTGAAGGAGTTAAAGTTATGAGTAAGAATATTAGGAACGCTTCTGTTGACTATCTATTTGAAGCGATATTAAGTTTAAAAGATAAAGAAGAATGTTATACCTTTTTTGAAGATATCTGTACGGTCAACGAATTATTGTCCTTATCCCAACGTTTTGAGGTTGCGTATATGTTACGCACAAAGAAAACATATCTTGAGATTGCAGAAAAGACAGGGGCTTCTACAGCAACGATCAGCCGCGTGAATCGTTCCTTGAATTATGGAAACGATGGCTATGATATGGTATTCAAACGAATTCCTGAACTTCCAGATACCGAACTTAATAAGAAACACGAAATTAGTAATGAATAAGATATATCTAGACCTTAAATAAATGTCATTTATTCTAAAAGAAAGAGACTGTCTCATAGTTAACAACAAGAGACAGTCTCTTTCTTATGCTTTCATATAATTTTTCTTTTATGCTTTCTTTTCCTCTTTTGCATTGGAAAAATTATCATCAATAATCTTTTCAATTAGCTGCTTTTTCATATATACATCAAAACAAAGCATACAAACGAAGGAGAAGGTCTGAAGAAATTCCTCATCTTCTTTTCCTTTCCCCTTAGGGAAGGCTGTTTTTGACTTTTCAAACATCCTTACGACTTCTTTACTTAAGGTCATCGCTTGCTTTTCACCAGACTCAAACACATCCTGATAAATTTCTTCCAGTTTAATCTTGCTGGTGTCTCCAAAGAAATTCTTTGTCAATGGGCCAAGTATGCTTTGGATATCATTTATTGACAGAATATTCTTCATATAATATATAAAGATCAAAAGATACATATGATCCTTTGAATACTTCTTCTTATTCGGAGATGGTAACAAGTTATTCTTTGTATAGTTATTAATCATGGTTTTTGTCAATAATTTGTCCTCAGAATAACGTTTCGAGGACTCCAAGTATTTATCCATAAAAGTCGTAACTTGATCCATATATAATTCAATATTTGGAATCTCATTTGGTTTCACATAATGTATCTTTTTCAAGCCATCAATAATATCCATGATTTCTTTTTTTTGCTTGTTATCCACTTCTCATCACCTCTATACTTTATTATATAGTAATAAAAACCACATGTCAAACAAGTTTTTTCCCTTTCCCTTATACCTAACAAGTGATATAATAAACATATGTTTGATAGCGTGAGCCTCCGGCTTTTACGCAGAAAGAAAAGAAAGGTATAAGCAATATGAGTATATATGATACCCTGAATCCAGAACAGTATAAAGCAGTCAAACATGACCGTGGCCCAATGCTAATCTTAGCTGGGGCTGGCTCTGGAAAAACTCGAGTTTTAACTCACAGAATCGCTTATTTAATTGATGAATTAGATGTCAATCCATATCAAATTATGGCATTGACCTTTACCAATAAGGCAGCTAAGGAGATGAGAGAACGTGTCGATAAGATCGTAGGCTATGGAGCTGAGAATATCTGGGTAAGCACCTTCCATTCCACCTGTGTACGGATTCTACGACGTTTTATTGAGTCTCTTGGCTTTACTAAGAATTTCACCATTTACGATGGTGATGATCAAAAATCCTTAATGCGAGATGTACTAAAGTTCCTTGAAATTGATAGCAAACAGATAAAGGAGCGCTCCTTCCTCTCTGCGATCTCCTCTGCAAAGGATGAGTTAATCTCACCAGAAGAATACGAATTGAATGCCCGTGGTGATTATAATCTCAGTCGATACGCAAAGGTATATACTGAGTATCAAAAAAGATTAAAGCAGAATAATGCTCTTGATTTTGATGATCTGATTGTAAAGACAGTGGAATTGTTTCAAACCAACACCGAAGCATTGAATTACTATCGTAGCCGCTTTAAGTACATTATGGTCGACGAGTACCAAGATACGAATACCGCACAGTTTCAGCTAATTAAGATGATGGCTCAGTCCATCAACGAATATGGCCAGACAGAACGGAATCTTTGCGTGGTAGGTGATGATGACCAATCCATCTATAAGTTCCGTGGTGCGAATATCAGAAACATATTAGACTTTGAAAAAGAGTACCCTGATGCGGTTGTTATTAAGTTAGAGCAAAATTATCGTTCCACCAAAAGTATCTTAAATGCTGCCAATGAAGTGATTGCCAATAACCTTGGCCGTAAATCCAAAGCCTTATGGACAGATAATCCAGAAGGGGATTTGGTGACATTTAGTCAGTTTGAAAATGACTATGAAGAAGCACAGGCCATAGTTAGCCATATTCAAAGTCTAGTGGAAGAAAAAGATCTTACCTATAACCAGTTTGCAATCCTATATCGTACCAACGCACAATCTCGTGTACTTGAGGAGAAGCTGGTACAAAAGAGCATTCCTTATAAGCTCATTGGTGGAACTAACTTCTATCAGAGAAAAGAAATTAAGGATTTAATTGCTTACTTAAAGACGATTGATAATGGACAAGATAGTATCGCTGTAAAGCGTATTATCAATGTACCTAAGCGTGGAATTGGCTTAACAACTTTAGATCGTATCGAAGAATACGCAACGAAGAATACCATGACCTTCTATGAAGCCTTACGCCATGCAGAAGCCATCCCTGGACTTGGTCGTTCTACCAGTAAGATTGTATCCTTCGTAAGCTTTATCGAAGCACTCAAGAGTAATCTTTCAAAAGAATCTTACTCTCTTAAGAATTTGCTGGAAGAGGTAATTGAAGCCACTGGTTACGTGAAAGAATTAGAAGAATCCGATGAAGAATCTGCAGAAGATCGTATCGGCAACATCAACGAATTTATTAATAAGATAGCCTCCTATGAGGAAGCTAGTCAGGAGCCACCAACTTTAAGTGGTTTCTTAGAGGAAGTTGCTCTAGTCGCTGATATAGATAATTTGGAAGAAGAAAGCAATTATGTGGTATTGATGACGCTACATAGTGCTAAGGGCTTAGAATTCCCATATGTTTATCTCTGTGGTATGGAGGACGGAATCTTTCCTAGTTATATGTCGATCAATGCAGATAATCCAGAAATTGAGATTGAGGAAGAACGCCGACTTGCTTATGTAGGTATTACACGTGCAATGAAGCAACTTTTCTTAAGCGCTGCAAGACAACGTATGATACGTGGTGAAACCCAGTTTAACCGACCTTCTCGTTTTATTAATGAGATTCCTCGTTATTTGCTTACGATTGGTTCTTCTCAAAAGACAAGCTACATTGCAGAGTCCTCCTTTGAAAAAAGTCCAATTCGCAATGCCTCCTCGATGATTTCACCGAACCGCATGCTTAATTTTGACAAGCCAAATATAAGTGGTCAAACAAAGGTGATGAGAGGTTTTTCCATGCCCCAAACTACGAGCGTAGCTCCAGCGAAGAACTTCGGTTCCGGCGGTGCTGCAACACTTAGCTATGGGATAGGTGACACCGTAAAGCATGTAAAATTTGGTGTTGGTCTTGTTACTGCTTTAACCAAAGGTGGGCGAGATTATGAAGTGACAGTTGATTTTGGAAGCCAGGGTGTGAAAAAGATGTTATCTTCCTTCGCCAAATTGGAAAAGATAAATGAATAAATCTACCATTAAAATTTGAAAATATTGTATGAAACATGATTTTCATATAGTAAATTAAATTAAATCATGGTATACTAATAATGAGAATCACACGAGACTAAGAAAGGATGTGCTGATATGAATAATAAATTCGACAAGTTAAGTGATATGTTAGCTGCAACTAAGTTAAGTGAACTTCTTCACAAGAAGGAAGATCCAATTGAAAAAAAGAAACATACCTTAGTATTTATCCTTGCAATCGTTGGTGCTGTTGCAGCAATCGCTGGTATCGCTTATGCTGTTTACAAGTTTGTTACACCTGATTATTTAGAAGATTTTGATGATGATTTTGATGACGAATTTGAAGATGACTTTGATGATGATCTTGATGATTCCTTAGATGCAGAAACAGAAACAGAGTAATAACGTAAGGCGGGTGAGATTCACCCGCCTTTTATTATGTCTTTTTTATTTTAACATCACTATTTCATTATTTCATATCATAAGCATTCTTCGCATAGGAGGTATCCACCAGATCAGTATAAGGTGCTCTTTGGCTTAATTCTCCTGCGGTATCAAGAATATCTTGTAGCAGATCAAAGGATGCTTCTTCAAAGATTAAGTTATCCTTCCAGGTATCCTGATCTTTATATCTGCTAACTATCGTTGTAATCTTACTAAGATCCGTTTCTTTAAATTGTGGTTGAATTGCTGTTGCAATCTCTTCTGATGTATGAGTTTGCACATAATCCATACCCTTTTGAAGAGCATTCACGAATTTTTGAATTGTCTCTTTATTGTCTTTGATATAGCTTAATTTTGCAGAATATGCAGTGTAAGGTACATAACCACTATCTACCCCGAGGGAGGCAACTACTTTACCATTTCCCTCTAATTCAATTCCAGTAGCTGCAGGTTCAAACTCGATTGTATAATCGCCGGTACCGGCCATAAAGCTCTGGGAAGTGATTCCAAAGTCAATGTTGGTAATCATATCAATATCCTTATACGGATCAATACCATTTTTCTTTAAGATATACTCGAATACCATCTGTGGCATGCCGCCTATACGTCCTCCGATAACAGTCTTCCCAACCAAGTCCGTCCATTCAAAGCTTCCTTCTTGATTTCTAGCTACCAAGAAATTGCCTGCACGTTGGGTTAACTGAGCAAAGTTTACAACATAGTCTTTTTCACCTTCGTTATAAACATAAATAGAGGCTTCTGATCCCATAAATCCGATATCTGCATTACCAGATAGCACGGCAGTCATCGTTTTATCAGCACCTAGACCGTTTACTAAGTTAATCTTTAAGCCTTCATCTTCAAAATATCCTTCTTCGATTGCTACATACATTGGAGCATAAAAGATGGAATGCGCAACTTCCGTTAAATTAATCTCTTGCAGCTTACTTTCCTTTTTACATCCTACAAGACTACATATCATAAGTGATACAATGAATAATGCAATGATGCGTTTTTTCATTGAAATCCCCCTTAAAATCTTCACTGATACTACATAGTATATCGATTCTAAGGGGGATTGTGCTAGTCTATCATATTATTCTGCTGTATTGCGAAAACCTAAGGTTACCTCAACATTTTTCTCAATGTATTCTCCATTTTCCAGAACTCTCAAGTTAATTGTAACAGTTGTTCCTCCACGGGTATAGCTTAGTGTATTGGATAAATCCTGCATGGTCTCTATTGTTTTACCATTAATTCCAACGATAATATCTCCCTTACGTAGACCTGCCTCCTGGGCTGCTGTACCTTCAGCAACTTCACTGATATAGATACCTACTGGCATACCGAATGCTTTCGAATAAGTCTCTTCTACATTCTTACCGGCAACACCAAGGTAGCCCATCTCATTCTCCTTTAGATCTTCGCGGTTCATCAATTCATTGATGATTGGAACAGCTTCACTGATTGGAATGGCGTATCCAATACCTTCTACACTGGTGTCAGCGTATTTTACAGAGTTTATACCAATGATTTCACCCTTTGCATTCAATAAAGCTCCACCACTATTTCCAGGGTTGATTGCTGCATCGGTTTGAATTAGGTTTAAGGATACATCATCTACGGTTACTTCACGTTCTAGAGCACTGATATAACCAACAGTCACTGATTGCCCATAACCAAGTGCATTACCAATGGCGATCGCCATCTCACCGGTTTTAATGTTTTTCGAGTCACCTAAAGAAGCAATACGAATCTTTCCCTTAGTTTCCTCTGATAAATCTTTTATATTAACAGCTACTACTGCTAAATCTGATCCCGGTTCTGTACCTTTAATGGTAGCAAGTGCTTTTGAATCATCTACAAATTCAATTTCAACAGCTGTAGCATCTGCTATTACATGGTTGTTGGTTACTATTAGGATTTCTTCATCACTTTGACCGATGATAATCCCAGATCCACTACCACTTACTTCATTTTCATACTTTCTGCCAAAGAAGTCGTATTCTGCCATGGTTGCTGTACTGTTAATTGCCACAATCGCAGGCATGGCATTTTCAACTACAGCAGAAACATCCGTAGCAGTCACGTTATTATTTGTTGCTACTACAGCTCCATCTTGATCTTTATTGTTAGTATTCATATCAGTATAATCATCATATTCACTCTGTGGTTGCATACTAACAGCACTTGGTTTCGGTGAATCCTTCTTATCGGAGATATGTTCAATCGCTTGAAATACTCCTCCAGCGACCAAGCCAAACAATGCAGCCGAACAAACTAGAGCTAATGATTTTTTCATAAAGCTCTTACCAGCACCAGGTGACTTTTTAGCCTTTTCCTTTGATACCAGTGGGACCTCGTTAATTCCAAACGTATAGCTTTCCTGATAGCCATAAGAATTCATGTTTGGGTTGATCCTATGATCTAATTCTTGGTTTACTACTTGATCCATACCTTGATTAACTACACCGTTAACTTCTTGGTTTATTTCTTGGTTTGTTTCTTGGTTTATTTCTTGGTTTATTTCTTGGTTTATTTCCTGACTTACCATCTGGGTCACTTCTTGGGTTACTTCATAATTTACATCTTGATTTACATCTTGATTTACAGCAGATTGAATTTTTTGCATCTCTTTTGTGTTAGTAGCAGTTTCAATTTCTATGATATCTTTGTTCATTTCATCACTCATCTTAATACTCCTTTCCTACACACCATCTATCTTTTGATTCCAATTTATGATTGTAAGACATTGTTTACTTGATTGTTATGAGCTTAGTATAGCAAGACTTTGTGTAGGAATTGTGATTAGAATTTGAAGTAACTGTGAAAAAGCAATACATTTTACTTCGTTATATTTGTATCAACAAAGCAACTACACACTTTTATAATTACCTAGGATTTTCATATCCAAAGCTTCCGCCTCGATACCTCGCAAGGTGTTAATCACACCTGGATCTTCAATACTTCCTTCAAAATCCAAGAAAAATCGATATTCAAATCGTTTCCCTGCTAAAGGTCTAGATTCAATCTTCGTCATATTTAAATTATTATAAATAATATGAGACAACATATTATATAAAGTTCCACTTTCATGTAACAATGAGAAACAGATACTCATCTTGTCTGCACCTTGGCAATATTCTCTACGGTTGGTAATAATGATAAAGCGGGTAGAATTAACATCTTCATAATTTATATGTTCTGCTAAAACCTCTAAGCCATATACTTTTGCTGCTCGCACACTGGCAATCGCTGCTTGAGTAATATCTTGTTCTGCTACTACCTTCTTAGCGCAACCAGCAGTACTCCCCTCCTCGATTGGCTCCATATTAGGATACTGTTCTAAGAATTTGCGACTTTGAAGAATTCCTTGAGGATGTGAATATACTTTTCTGATATCAGAAATCTTTGCACCTGGAAGCGCAAGTAAGGCTTGTTCTACTTTTATTACATGTTCAGCTACGATATGATTTTGAAACTCGACCAGTAAATCATAACTATCTGTAATACCACCGGTGGTTGTATTCTCGATTGGAAGAACTCCGTAATCAGCACGTCCATCTTGAACAGCAGCCATTACTTCACGGAAGGTATCAGCTGGAAAACTTGTAATATCTTTACCAAAACACTCCTCCATTGCCTGTTCCGTATAAGATCCATTAGCTCCAAAAAACACTACACGAGTTTCTTTTGATTTTGGTATACTTGAAATCTTCGTAAATTCACGTTCTTTTTGTGTCGTCATCATAGAATATTGAAGTTTTCGGCTCATTGACATAATCTGAGTAAATAATTCACGAACTCCATGACGGTTAAACTCACCTTCCACCAAAGACGTAACTGCATTTAGTTTCTGTTGCTCTCTTTCTTTATCCAGTACATGCTTGCCAGTGCTAATTTTATATTCAGCCACTTGCTTGGAAACCTGCATTCTCTGCTCAAACAACTCCACGATCTGACGATCAATCTTGTCAATTTCTTCTCTGCACCTTTGTAAATCTATCATGGTATTCCTCCAACTCAAAGATTTCGTATCCTTACTCCTAATGTTGATATGAAGGTCAAAGGCTCTGCCGATAACACTCAAATCATTTTTTCTATTATATAAGTTATAGTTTGCATTTGCAACTTTTTTAAGTTGCGATTTATTTACCAACAACTTATAATATAAGTAACAAATAGCATCAAACGATTATTTATTTAACTATACTAATGGCATCGATCAAAGCCATATATCTGTGAAGCAACTTTACAGTTATCAATAAGAAAGGATGCGTTCTATGAGTAATAAGCAAAAAAAGTATCTTATATCCATTCCTCTAATATTAGCTGCTATCGCATTTGTTACATATACATATCTGAAAAGTATTACATATTATAATGATGACACTACCTACGGTTCTACAGCGGGCAACCTCTATAATGGTGGCTTATTCTGTGAAAAGGATAACACGATTTACTTTAGTAATTTTGATGATGATGGTGCACTTTATCGAATGGATTTAAACTGTGATAAGCTAAAAAAAATCAGCGATGATAAACCAAGTTATATCAATGCTGACGATCATTATCTATACTATGCTCGAAAGAATTACACCAAAGAAGCAAGTACACAAAGTGTATTCGCCTCAATGAACCGTGGAATCTATCGACTAAATCATGACGGTACTAACTTATTCCGTTTGTATCAGGATCCTAGTGGTTTGCTCTCTTTATATGGAAACCAAATTTATTATCAACATTATAACTCAAAATCTGGGACAGCCTTTCATCAAGTCGATATCGATTCTAAAAATGATAAAAAACTTAGCAATGAGCCCTTGGCTCCAGCTTCATTTTATAATGGTTATCTATATTATGCTGGAGTAACAGAAGAACACTATATTCATGCTATGAATGCAAAAACCAAAGAAGCTCGAATTATCTATGATGACAATTGTTATATGCCGATCGCTACCAAAGATGGTATCTACTATATTTCTCTTGATGATAATTATGCGGTTTGCCGAATTGACCTAGATGGTTCTAATAAAACCATACTAGTGGAGGAATTCTGTTCCACCTTCAATCTTAGCCCTGATGGCTCCATCATTTATTATCAAGTGGATGGTGGTGACCAAAACCGCTTAGATCAATTTGATTTAGCTACCATGACCAGTAGGACAATTAGGGCTGGTAATTACAAGCAGATTCATGTAACATCGAATTATGTTTTCTTTCGTGATTTCAAGGATACCACTACTTATGCTTACCAACCAAAGAATGGGGATCTGAAAATCTTTCGTGCACCTGTTATAGATTAACTCAAAGGGGTTGTGTCAAAATTATCATTTAGATAATCTGCCACAACCCCAATATATTGCTACTGCTTATTTTTCTCTACATACCTGGAAGATGTAGAATTTTAAATAATAGGATTCATCTGCTGACCAAAGAATTGGATGATCTGGTGCTTGAGTACGATATTCTACCTGACGTAGCCTACGATGAACATTTTTTGCTGCCTGCCCTACTGTTTCAGTAAATAACTCCGGTGTCATAAAGTGGGAACAATAGCAGGTTGCAAGGTAGCCTCCATCTTTTATTAACTTCATTGCACGCAGATTAATCTCTCGGTAGCCCTTAATTGCATTCTTTACAGAATTTCTAGATTTCGTGAAGGCCGGTGGATCAAGTATAATCACATCAAACTGTTCTTTATCATCCTCCAGACGTGGTAATAATTCAAACACATCCTCACATTGAAAACGAACAATATTCTCTAAGCCATTCAACTTCGCATTCTTGCTTGCCTGTTCCACTCCAAGCTCAGATGCATCTACACCAATTACTTCTCTAGCTCCACCAAGACCAGCATTTAGAGCAAAGGATCCTGTATGAGTGAAACAATCTAAAACTCTTGCTCCTTGACAGAGTTTTTGAATTGCCAGACGATTATATTTTTGATCTAAGAAAAAGCCTGTTTTTTGTCCGTCTTTTACATCTACTTCGTATTTCACACCATTTTCTTCGATAATAATATTGGTATCAAAGCTATCTCCAATAAAGTCTTTGATTCGCTCCATACCCTCTTGTAAGCGCACCTTTGCATCACTTCTCTCATATACGCCGCGAATTAGGATGCCCTCCTGAGCTAAGATATCTTTTAATAAGGATACAATGGTTTCCTTCATTCGATCAATTCCAAGTGCTAATGATTGGACGACTAAAACATCTGAGAATTTATCAATTACAAGGCCAGGTAAGAAGTCTGCTTCACCAAAAACGATACGACAGCATGCAGTATCCACTGTTTTCTTTCGATATTCCCATGCATCCTTTAAGCGCATAGTTAGAAAGGCATCATCAATTTCTTGTCCCTTGACACGGCTCATCAAGCGAACACGAATCTTGGATTTCTCATTAATAAAGCCTGTCCCCATATGATATCCATCAAAATCTTGTACTTCCACCAAATCACCTGGTAAGAACTCTCCCTCTACCTTAGCAATCTCATTATCATAAACCCAAAGTCCACCAGACTTTAAGCTCCTGCCTTCACCTTTTTTTAATGTTACTATTGCTTTACTCATTCAATTATTACCTTCCGATCCACTTTTTTATCCTTAATGGTGAGTGTTACATAAACTATCATGTTAATTTTTCTTAGTAAAAATATATAGTTTACTAAAGATATAATTTACAACGATTACAATAACAGCTAACCCTAGTTTCACAAGCATATTAGGGAAAGCTAACCAGCTTACGAATATAAGTAATCCCAGCTCTTCAATTCCAAGCGTGACCAAACGAGCTGAGAAAAACTTGATAATCTTTGAAACTTCTTTTGATTTTTCTTCTACCCCGGAAGCAAATACAAATAAATTATTTGTCACATATGCAAAACTAACTGCTAACAGCCAAGCAATTATATTGCCAATTAACTCATTCCAACCTAAAATGTTACATAATATATGAAATGATATCAGATTCACAAGTGTTGTTAATACACCCACTATTGCATATGATATTGTTTCTTTTGTTACAAGCTTCTTCCACACCCTTATAATAAAACCTTTTACCTCCATGATACACCCTCAATCCTTCATATTTATGTTTATATTATAACCAATTGGTTTGATAATCGGTATATTGCACGAATCAGGCGACAAATAATCCTTCTTACACATACTTTGTTATTATAGCAAACATACTAGCAAAAAACAAATAAAACAACTCATTCTCTTTACAAAATACCAATTCAGTGGTAAATTAAAGATGGTACATAGATATAAGATAAAAATCACCTGATGGGAGAAATCGTATGGGTTTTATTCTAAGAAATCTAATGGAGGATGTTGTAATTAAGCAACTCGATGAATTAATAAAAGTATTTGGTTGCTGTCAATGTGAACATTGTCGCTTGGATATTGCTTCTTATGCGTTAAATCGACTTCCTGCAAAGTATGTTGTAACTACACAAGGAGAATTATTAAGTAAACTTGACTCTTTAGATTTACAGTTTGAAGCCAACATCACAACCGCAATCACACAAGGGATATTG
>JAEYWQ010000319.1 GCA_023428885.1 Bacillota bacterium | reverse complement strand
CCGTTGTTCTCTTAACTTCAGAATGGAACGGTAAGCAGCTTCTTGCTCTGCAGCTTTTTTAGTACGCCCACTTCCTATTTCCAAACATAGTTCATCCATCTTTGCCACTACTGTGAATTTCTTATTATGATCTGGTCCAATTTCTTCTAATAGTTCGTAACTCAAGTGTTGTTTGTAATCACTTTGTACAATCTCTTGTAAGATAGTCTTGCTATCATAAAAGAGTTTTTTGTGCTCAATATCAGCCAAAATATGCTTGCTGATAAACTCTTTTGCACTAGCAAAACCACCATCGATATAAATAGCACCAATCACTGCTTCAAGTGCATCAGATAATATCGAATCGCGTTCTCTTCCCCCTGTAGCATCTTCCCCTTTTCCAAGGTAGATAAATTTCCCCAGGTTTAATTCTTTTGCACATAAAGCCAAGGTAGGCTCACACACCATACTCGCTCTTTGCTTCGTTAAATCTCCCTCTGGTAAATTACCATAGGTATGGTAAAGCCACTCACTGGTTGTTAATTCAAGAACTGCATCACCTAAGAATTCTAATCGCTCATTGTTGCTAAGCTTGTTTAATCTCTTTTCATTTGCAAATGAGCTGTGAGTTAATGCTTGTCTTAAGATTTCTTTTGACATAAATGTATATTCAATTTTCTCCTCAAAAGCGCTCAAGCGCTTGGTTCCAACGACTTCGCTCATAATCTCCCTCCCTCATCTCTACTTTTTTCACATGATTTAAAAAAAGGGTGTTGCCATATGCACCGAATAGGCAACACCCATATCATTAATTTAATGCATTCTTAATCTGTTCCACTGCATCTGCTACTGTTACAATATTCTCTGCTTCTTCGTTAGGGATTTCGATATCGAATTCTTCTTCAATTCCCATAATGATTTGGAATACGTCTAAGGAATCAGCTCCTAAATCATCTACGAATGTAGTCTCCATTGTAATCTCATCTGCATCAATATTTAATACTTCTCCAATAATTTTTTGTAATTTCTCAAATTCCATAAGTATCACCTTTCCTTTTTAAATTTCTCTTATTCTACACTTTGTAGATTTGCTTTAATTTTACCATTAATATCATTTTTCTTAAATGAAATGCATTGAATGATAGAGTTCTTAATTTCGATAGCATTCGAACTTCCATGACTCTTGACCACTAAGCCATTAAGACCTAACATTGGAGCACCACCGTACTGGGATAAGTCAAAATCTTTTAGTGTTTTCTTAAGAGCTGGTTTCGCCAACGCAGCACCTATTGTGCTGATCTTCGTACTTGTTAAGCCCGTCCTTATCTTTTTAACTAAGGCAGTTGCAAGACCTTCATATAGTTTTAAGATTACATTACCAACAAAGGCTTCACATACAATAACATCCGCTGCACCATTAGGAATCTCTCTTGCTTCAATACTTCCAATAAAGTTAATACCCTTGCAAGCTTTTAATAATGGAAATGTTTCTTTTACAAGTTGATTTCCCTTCTCTTCTTCTGCTCCGATATTCACAATTGCTACTCTTGGATTCTTTATCCCTAAGATATTCTCCATATAAATCGAACCCATCTCTGCAAATTGAACCAAATGGGATGCTCTCGCATCTACATTCGCTCCGCAATCCACGAGGAGTGAAACTCCATTCATGGTTGGTAACAAAGGTGCTAATGGTGGTCTTTCCACCCCTTTAATACGTCCGACTATCAATTGAGCTCCAACAAGAACTGCTCCTGTACTGCCGGCAGAAACGAATGCATCTGCATCGCCAGTTTTTACAAGATTCAGTGCTTTCACAATGGAAGAGTCCTTTTTCTTACGAATTGCCATAACTGGTGCTTCGTCATTCGTAATGACTTCGCTCGCATTCACTATCATAATACGCGCTTTGTCATAGGAATATTTCGAAAGTTCTTCCTCTAGAACTTTTTCCTGTCCAACTAAGTGTACTGTGATTTCAGGACATTCATTGATAGCATCTACAGTGCCTTTTACTATCTCAAGCGGAGAATTATCGCCTCCCATTGCATCAACTGCAACTCTAACTGTACTCTGCATTATTCGCTTCCCTTTCCTCATCATTACCTATGTATCAATATAACCCATTATATTTAAAAAATCAACCATAAATTTAGCTTTGTTTCCATTGATTACTAAGGGAGAAAACCAATCAATAAAAGGAAGATAAAAGTTGGATAAAGGACGAAAAAGGGACAAAAGGGGACGAAAAAGAACTCTTAGGAAATTTGATGATGAAATGCCACTCCACCTGGTTGGGGCTATATGTTTCGATTGCGTAGTGTATGAAAATCTAGGAGTTCTTTTTCTGGGTTTTGAAGTGGCTTGTAGGTGATGTTTTGAGAATGGAAAGAGGATTTACTGGGTTTGATGTGGTTTACTTAAGTATTTGATGGTAGGAGGAATTTCCGGATGCTAAAGGTGGATAGAACGTTTTATTATCTATTTCTTTTCTGATTTCATTGACTCTGTAACAGCATAAATAATTACAATCGCTATCAATACACCTATGATATAGTTGATCCAAGACCATGAAGATAAGATACGAATAGTTAATAGTAAAAACACTAGACCTAAGATGCCAAATACTACTGTAATAAGGTGGTACTCGGCTGACTTATCCATTTTTATGCGCTCTTCAGGTGTAGCCCAAAGATAGGTATTGGATAGTATTGGTCCTTTTTCTTTTGAAGCAAAATATGAATAGGTTAACATTAAAATTGAAATCAAAGCAAGTATTATGGATGACACGATTTGCAATATTCCCATAAAGTTACCTCCTACAGATGTTTTACAGTAGAAATAATCCATTTAATCATAAAATCAAATCTTTCTTTTGTCAGTTCATGGCCACCTTCATATCTCTTGTGGGCTAGGTGGCTTAAAGCATTAAGCTCTGCGTAAGCAGGGTTTGCTTTTTCAACGATATAGGTCGCATCTTTTGAATATTTATCATCTTGTGCAGAAACAATCAGTAAGTGTCTTGGAGCAATACAAGATACCAAATCGTATATATCATATTTACGATGGAAGTTAGGAATAACACTTGCCATTTCAATACCAACATTGTTTAGTATTCGATTTTCATATGTACAAGCACTGCCGCTTGCACAGGAAAAAGCAATTCGTTCATCAAGGGCAGAATGAAATAAAACTGTATTCCCACCATAGGAA
>JAEYWQ010000206.1 GCA_023428885.1 Bacillota bacterium | reverse complement strand
ATATATCAAAATCATCAGATATTCCAGTACCAAATGCAGTGATCATTGCCTTAATTTCGTTATTCACCAATATTTTATCTAATCTAGATTTCTCTACATTTAAAATTTTTCCACGTAAAGGTAAGATAGCTTGTGTTGCTCTGGATCTGGCAGTTTTTGCAGATCCACCAGCAGAGTCACCCTCTACGATGTAAATTTCACAATTTTTCGGATTCTTATCCGAGCAGTCCGCAAGCTTGCCAGGCAAACTCATACCCTCAAGTGCTGTTTTTCTTCTTGTTAAATCCCTTGCCTTACGTGCAGCATCTCTTGCTCTCTGTGCTAATACTGCTTTCTCAAGAATTGTTTTTGCTACAGCTGGATTTTGCTCTAAGAAATATGTTAATTGTTCAGAAACAACACTATCAACGGCACCTCTTGCTTCACTATTACCAAGCTTTTGTTTCGTCTGACCTTCAAACTGTGGTTCAGGCAACTTAATACTTATAATTGCAGTTAAACCTTCTCTGATATCCTCACCAGATAAATTAGCCTCATTGTCTTTTAAGTATTTCATCTGTCGTGCGTAATCATTAAATGTTTTTGTAAGTGCATTTTTAAAACCTGTATAGTGAGTACCACCTTCTGGTGTTGTAATGTTATTTACAAAGCTATAACAACTTTCAGCATAAGTATCATTATGTTGAAGGGCAACCTCAACATACACTTGATCACGATTACCTTCACAATAGATAATATCAGGATAAAGCGCAGTTTTATGCTTATTTAAATAATGCACATATTCCTTAATTCCACCCTCATAATGGAATTCTTTTTCCTTCTCACAACCTTCTCTTAAATCTTTTAATATGATTTTTAAGCCTTTGGTTAAGAAGGCCATTTCTCTCAATCGTTGCTTTAATACTTCATAATCATAAACTGTTTCTTCGAAAATTTGTTTATCAGGTAAAAACGAAACGGTAGTTCCAGTACGATCTGATGTACCAGTTTCTTGTAAAGGTTTAATTACTTTACCCCTTTCATATCTTTGCTCATACCTTTTACCATCTAACTCAACAACAACTTCCAACCATTCAGATAGAGCATTTACAACAGAGGCACCAACCCCGTGTAAGCCACCTGATACTTTATATCCTCCACCACCAAATTTACCACCAGCGTGTAAGATTGTAAATACCACCTCTACTGTAGAAATTCCCTTTTTCTTATTCTCTTCTACTGGAATACCACGTCCATTATCAACAACTGTAATGGAATTATCTGAATTAATAGATACAACTATGGTATTACAATAACCTGCCAAAGCTTCATCTACAGCATTATCTACAATCTCATACACCAAGTGATGTAATCCTCTACTTGATGTACTACCAATGTACATACCAGGTCTCTTTCTAACTGCTTCAAGCCCTTCCAATATTTGAATCTGGTCAGCTCCGTAATCCTTACTCATATCTATCCTCCTGCATAATAAACGTCAATTTATCTTCATAGTGTCTTGTAAATCAAGCATCCTCACTTACTGAGCCATTGGTTACTTTGTATATCTTTTCTGTATTCATACGATTGGTAACAAATTCTTCAAGACCTGTACATGTTAGGAGAATCTGAATACCTTGGATACTGTCTAATAATTGATTTTGTCTATTTCTGTCTAATTCTGATAATACATCATCTAATAATAATATTGGGGAATCTTTTGTAATTGCCTTTACTAATTCGATTTCAGATAACTTTAGAGATAAAGCAGCTGTTCTTTGCTGTCCTTGGGAACCAAACTTACGAATATCCTTTTCATTTACAATAAAACTCAAATCATCTCTTTGTGGACCAACATTCGTAACCTTATGCATCACATCACGTTCAAGACTTTTATTCAAACGCACTGCAAACTCATCAGCCATTGTATTAGGTTCATAGATAACTTTTAATTGTTCTTTACCATCACTTAATTTAAGGTGAATATTCTCAACAATCTCATTGATATTCTTGACAAACTTAGTTCTTGTTTTTATTATTTCAGTTCCATAATTTACTAACTGTTCATTCCATACATAAATAGTATCCAATAAACTTTTGTTAAAACCAATTTGCTTTAATAAATTATTTCTTTGGTTTAATACTTTGTTATAATTTATCAAATTGTGTAGATATAGCCGATCTAACTGGCATAACTCCATATCAATAAAACGTCTTCTTTCACTGGGTCCATCTTTAATAATTGATAAATCCTCTGGTGAAAAGAAAACAACATTAACAATTCCAAATAATTCTGAAGATTTCTTAATTGGAACCCCATCAATTGCCACACCTTTGGGCTTATTTTTCTTAAGATGCATATCAAGCCTATGAGAGATTCCATCTCTTTCAATCATCATTCGAATGTGGGATTCTTCTTCCCCAATACGAATCATTTCTTTTTCTTTGCTACCCTTATGTGATTTGGTGGTTGCACATAGATATACCCCTTCTAAAATATTGGTTTTCCCTTGTGCATTGTCACCATACATAATATTGGTCTCTTTTGAAAATCGCATAGAAAGAGATTCATAGTTTCTAAAATTACTTAACTCAAGAGATTTAACAATCATCTTTACACCAACTATCTTAGGCTACTTTAAAATTTCAATAATTTCGTTATTGTATTCAACGCTATCACCATTATATAACTTTTTACCACGTTGAATTTCAACTTTTCCATTCACCTTAACTAAGCCACTTGTAATAACATCTTTGGCCTCTACACCAGATTCTACTAAACCAGCAGCTTTTAATGCCTGTCCTAGTTTAATAAATTCTTCTCTTAATACAATTTTTTCCATGATTTCCTCCAAGGTTTGAAATGCAGACTTTTCATTGAATATAATGAATTACAACCGAGTTTAATGAACTCCTGCATTAAAGCTTACAGGTAAAATCAAGTAGACATAGGTTTCATTCTTATCTTTTATAAAACATGGAGCTTTTGGATTGATCAAGTAGATATCTACTTCTTCATCATCAATTACTCTTAAGGCATCGATTAGAAATTTTGGATTAAATCCAATTAAGATATCTTTTCCTTCTTTCATAATATCAATTTCTTCATTCATGGAACCTATCATGGTGTTAACTTTTAATTCCATAGAACGATCTTGAATACCTACAATAATTGGCTTCTTCTCAGTTTCTTTGATTAATAAAGTAGCACGATCAATACAACTTAAAAACTCTTTTTTGTTAATTGTTACTTTTGTTTCATAGTCACCAGACAACATCTGATCTATCTTAAAGTATTCGCCTTCAATTAAGCGCGATAATACGATAGTATCATTAAATTCAAATAATACATGACGATCTGTAAAGTAGATATCTACTTCATCTGAAATCTCACCAGATAAAATCTTACTAATTTCTTGTAATGTCTTACCTGGAACAATTACTTTCATGCTAGGATAACTATTTTTTAATTCAACCTTACGAATAGAGATACGATGTCCATCCAAAGAAACTACTCTAAGTTCATTTTGATTGATTTCAAATAACTCACCTGTCATGATCTTGTTACTCTCATTATCTGAGATTGAGAATACTGTCTGACGTATTACTTCTTTTAACGTAAATTGGGATAAGGTAACAGGTTCTTTTGTTTCTATTACTGGTAATAATGGAAACTCCTCACTTGATTTACCTGCAATCGTAAAGTTTGCTTTCTCGCATACAATGGTAGCCATATAATTATTATCTGTTTCAATCATAACATCATTATCTGGGAGTTTACGTATAATCTCAGAAAATACTTTTGCATTAATTGCAATATTACCAGGAGTAACTACACTCCCCTTCACTACTGTCTCAATACCTAATTCCATGTCATTTGCAATAAGCTTTATAGTGTCGTTGTTTACGTCAATAATTAAACACTCAAGAATAGGCATGGTAGATTTAGCTGGTACTGCTTTTAGAGCGATACTTACACTGTTCAACAGATCTGTTTTGTGGCAAATGATTTTCATTTTGTGTATAACTCCCTTCGGCGATTTTTTATAGATATATATATATATAATTTATTAGTAATAGTAGTAGGGAGTGTTTAAAAGTGTATAACCACTCTCTAGTCTTATTACGTAAGGTTTTGAGCAATTTATAACTATGTGAATAGTTTTCTCTAATTTTAAAATCTTTGTTCACATGATAAGAACCATTCTTAACTTATCCATATGCTTCTAACAGCAAAATAACATGATTTTAACGTGCCAATGTGGATAACTTTTTTTAAAATAAAAAAACTATTCACATTAACGAAAAAATATCTTATGGTGCAGGATTAATCTTCTTAATTAATACATCAATGGTATTCTGTAAAGAGACGTCCTTCTTCATATCATTTTCTACCTTATTACAACCATGTAATACAGTCGAGTGGTCTCGATTACCCATCATTTTACCTACTTCCGTCAAAGAAAGTGAAGTTAACTTCCGGCATAAGTACATAGCAATTTGTCTTGGGTAAGCTATGTTACGGCTTCGATTATCTGAATGAATCTCAGCTATTGTAGTATTAAAATGTTCTGCTACAACTTCAATAATCAAATCCAAGGTTACAGTCTTCTTATTATCAGGAGAAATTAAATCTTTTAATGCTTCCTCTGCTAAAATGACATCGACTTCTTTCTTTTTCAAACGTGAAAGTGCAACAATCTTTGTTAGAGCACCTTCCAACTCTCGTATGTTTGACTTAATATTAGAAGCAATATATTTCATTACTTCATCGTCAATCATTAAACCATCTAATTCTTCTTTCTTCTTAAGAATTGCCATCCTAGTTTCATAATCTGGACTCTGAATATCAACGGTAAGACCCCATTCAAATCGGGATCTTAAACGTTCTTCTAAGGTTAAAATATCCTTTGGAGGTTTATCTGAGGATATAATAATTTGTTTTTTACTTTCATGTAAGGTATTAAAGGTATGGAAAAACTCTTCCTGAGTTCGTTCTTTACCTATAATAAACTGAATATCATCGATTAATAGTACATCGATAGTACGATATTTTTCACGGAATTCTGTTGGTGTTGTATCCGCATTACGAATGGACTCAATCAACTCATTCGTAAATTTCTCACTAGTTACATATAAAACTTTTGAGGAAGGATTTTGCTCTAGAATATAGTGAGCAATCGAGTGCATTAAATGTGTTTTTCCTAATCCTACACCACCGTAAATAAACAAAGGGTTATAAATTTCAGCTGGGGACTCTGCAACAGCTAAGGATGCAGCATGAGCAAGATTGTTGTTAGCACCTACGACAAACGTATCAAACGTATAGCGTGGATTTAAATAGGAAAGACTTTCATTCTTTGTCTTCGCAACAACAGGTTGTGCTGTCTTTTCATCTGCCTTTGTCTGACTCATTAATATAAATTCTATATCAAAATCTTGATTAATAACTTCAGCAATTGCTGTTTTTAAAAACAAACTGTACTTATTTTTAATAAAATCTAAGCTATTTGCTCCAATCTTTGTATCATCTACGGCGAGTTTAATAATGGATCCATTCACATCATAAACCTTTAGAGGTAGTAACCAGGTTTTAAAAGAAACTTCAGTTACGTTGTATTCAATCTTTAAATATTCTAATATTTCATTCCACTTTTCTTGTATCAAGTTTTTCATATTAAAATCCGTACCCTTCTTACGCCGTTTTTTTTATTAAAAGAAAGAAAAAGCTTTTTGTGTATGCTTTTCCCTGTTTAAGGCGCACTTGTCCCACTAAGACATGTGCATATATTTATAATATATAACAAATCTATTCACATTTCAATGTTTATCTTTAATTATGAACATAACTTTTCTAGAAATCCCAAGGTTATACACAACGTGAACTAATTTATCAACAGAAAGTTTATAACAATATCAGACTTATAAACATGGACAAATTATTTGTTTTGAAGTATAATTTGGTAAACTATCTTAAAAATTAACACAAATAAACAAAGTTATCCACAATTTATCCACTTTCTGTGGATAAACACTAAAAAAACTTCAACATTTGTTAACATCTGAAAAAATTAGAAAAACATATTCAGATTGAGATTAATATACAATGAATGGAATATAGTAAGTCTTAATTCAATTAAGACCAGAGCATAATAAAGAGTACCAACGTAAAATACTAGATCAAATGGTCCTCAAAGCATCAATTTTCCTGAAAGAATAAAAATAATTTACTTGACGGGACAACCTTAAACGACTATAATAGTAATGCTATTTAAAATAGAGTAAATAGGCTTACCATAAAGTATTTCAGAAAAATAAGGAGGTGTATTTTAATGAAAATGACATTTCAGCCTAAAAAGCGTTCTAGAGCAAAAGTTCACGGATTTAGATCCAGAATGAGCACAGCTAATGGTAGAAAAGTATTAGCAGCAAGAAGAGCTAAAGGAAGACATAAATTATCAGCATAGGTCGCAGTTAATGTGACCTTTTCTTCTAACTAAATTAGCTATCAAGAAAACAATTGGTTTTCTTAAGGAGATTTTTAATTGTCGAAAGTCTTAAAAAACAGTAGGGAATTCGGACATGTTTACAGAAACGGTAAGTCTTATGCTAACAAGTATTTAATTATGTATGTACTAAACAATGAATTATCTAACAATCGTATTGGTATATCTGTAAGCAAAAAGGTCGGTAATAGTGTTGTCCGACACCGAATCACAAGATTAATCAGAGAAAGTTACCGTTTGAATGAATCTATGTTTAATAGTGGTTTAGACATAGTTTTAGTAGCAAGACCAGGATCTAAGGACAGAAGCTATTCGGAAATCAATAGTGCACTGATACATTTAGCAAAATTACAGCGCATAATTCGTGACAACAATGAGTTGTTGTAGAAAAGATGATTATATCGTGATGAAACGAATTCTAATTAAATTAGTAACATTATATCGAAAATATATCTCACCATTAAAAAGGACACCTACCTGCAGATTTACACCTACTTGTTCTGAGTATGCAATGGAAGCATTGGAACGACATGGAGCATGGAAGGGTTCCTACATGGCGGTGAGAAGAATTCTAAAGTGTCATCCATTTCATAGAGGGGGATTTGATCCGGTCCCTTAGGATGACTTTTTTGAGTACCTAATTATATCATGAAACATATCATGATGAAACAAGGAGGATGTGGGTTTGGAATTAACATTTTTATCTCAGGTATCAGGTATTTTAGGTCCTTTTGCATGGGTAATGGGTATTATATTAAATGGAATTTATGAATTTTTGAGTATATTTGGTATTGGAAATATTGCTATCTGTATTGTTTTATTTACAATTGTAGTTAAAATGCTTATGTTACCATTGACAATCAAACAGCAAAAGGGTACAAGATTGTCAGCAAAGATGAATCCCGAGATTCAAAAAATTCAAGCAAAATACAAAGGTAAAAAAGATCAGGCGACAATGCAAAAACAGCAGGCAGAGATGCAGGAAGTATATGCTAAGTATGGTACTTCTCCTATGGCGGGCTGCTTACCATTATTAATTTCATTACCTATTATGTTTGCATTATATAAGGTAATCTATGCAATTCCAGCTTATGTAAATGATGTTAATAGCTTATATGATTTTGTTGCATCACAGTTTATGAGTGTACAAGGTTATGCAGAAGCATTAAAAAACTTTATTGAAGGTCATAAAATAACAACAACATCAGTGGGTAATTTAACAACTTTAGTGCCAGATTCTGATGCTGCAAAGACACTTTTGATTGATATTTTTTCAAAGTTTAACACATCTAACTGGAATAACTTCTTAGATATTACTAAGTGGAGTGGAGCTAACGGGACTGAAATCTTTAATTATTTTGCAGATGCTGATGGATTAAATAAATTAAAAGATATTTTAGCTCAACCACAATTAACAGATACAATTAATGAAATCAAACATGTGAATCGTTTCTTTGGTAGCATGAATATTCTTGATACACCAGGCTGGAAGATACCAGGAATCTTAATTCCTATTGCAGCAGCTGGTTCTCAGTTTATTCAAAGTAAGATGATGATGACATCAACCCCTACCCGTAATGATAATACTCCAGGTGGAGATACCATGAAAACAATGAATACAGTTATGCCAGTAGTTTCAGGTATCTTCTGTATCTTTATGCCAATCGGTGTTGGTATCTACTGGATTGCAAGTAGTGTGGTTCAAATTGGCCAGCAATTCTTTATCAATCGTTACTTTGATAAGGTAGATATGGATGAAATCATTGCAAAGAATGTTGAAAAATCTAATAAGAGAAAAGAAAAATTAGGCGTTGTAACTGGAAACAAAATGGCAAATGTAGCTAAAACATCAACAAAAGTAATTGATGCAAAGCCAGAAGCAACACAATCTAGTAAAGCAATCGCTAAGAAACCAGAAGCATCCAATTATAAAAAGAGTGAGGTATCCTATAAAGCCGGTAGTATTGCGGCAAATGCTAATATCCTAAATAGGAATAATGGTGATAAGGGGGATAAATAAATGGGAGATTGGAAAGAGTTTACCGGTAAAACAGTAGATGAGGCGTTAACAGAAGCATTATTAGAATATCAAACAACAAGTGAGAATATTGATTATGAAGTGGTTGAACGTGAAAGCAAAGGCTTACTTGGAATGTTTTCTAAACCTGCAAAAATTCGTGTAAAGATGAAATTTACCGTTGATGGTGCTGCAAAGAGTTTTCTTGATAGAGTATTCAAAGCTATGGGCATTGACGCTCAAGCTGAAGTTGAATATGATAAAGATGGTGAAAGCGTAGATATTAATATTGTTGGTAAGGATATGGGTGTTTTAATCGGTAAAAGAGGACAAACCTTAGATTCTCTCCAATATCTTACTAGTTTAGTTATAAACAAGAGTAATGAAGGATATCTAAAGGTTAAACTTGATACTGAGAATTACCGTGAAAGAAGAAAAGATACTTTAGAAAACCTTGCAAAAAATATTGCTTCCAAAGTAAAACGTACTCATAAAGCTGTGTCTCTAGAACCAATGAATCCATATGAGAGACGTATTATACACTCGGCTTTACAGAACGATCGGTATGTTGAGACTCATAGCGAAGGTGATGAACCATTTCGTAAAGTTGTTATTAGTATGAAAAAAGGTGTTACTTATAACAACAATAATAACAGTAATAACAAGTTTGGTAATAAGAAATTTAATAATAACAATAGTAGTACAAGCAAAAAGGAATTTCATAAAAAATACGGTGCAAATACTAAGGATTACAGCACTGATTACAAGAAAGACTATGCTGCTTACTTAGAACAAAAAGCTGCTGCAAAAGCTGCTGAAGCGGCCAAAACAGATAGCGCAAGGAGTTAAAAATGTAAAGGCTGTTATGTTTAAAGGGAGCTTATCCCTGAACAATAACAGCCTTTTATTATAACGTATGGAGGTAAACATGAAATCAGATACGATAGTAGCCATAGCTACAGGGCTTAGTAATGCTGGAATAAGTATCATTAGAATTAGTGGAGATGAAGCATTTCCTATTATAGATCGAGTTTTTCGTAAAAAACAAAGTTTAAAGAAGTTGTCTGAGATGGAATCCCATACGGTTCATTATGGCTTCATCATGGATGGAGAAGAAACAATAGATGAAGTAATGGTCGTTCTCATGAAAGGACCAAGGAGTTATACGAAGGAAGATAGTATAGAAATTGATTGTCATGGTGGAATCGTAGTTACAAAACGAGTATTAGAAACAGTATTAAAAGCAGGTGCCAGATTAGCTGAACCAGGTGAATTTACAAAGCGTGCTTTTATCAACGGCAGAATTGATCTATCACAAGCAGAAGCTGTTATTGATATCATTCATGCTAAAAGTGACTTAGCTGTAAAGAATAGTTTAAAACAATTAAAAGGAAATGTATTCGATAAAGTAACGGAGATGAGAAAACGTATCTTATTAGATACTGCATTTATAGAAGCTGCGCTGGATGATCCGGAGCATATAAGCTTAGAAGGCTTTACGGAAGGGTTAAAAAACAATGTTGAGATCCTTCAAAACGACATTTCGAACCTTCTAAAGTCTGCAGAAAATGGAAGATTAATAAAAGAAGGAATAAAAACTGTCATATTAGGAAAACCGAACGTTGGAAAGTCCTCATTACTAAATTTACTTGTGGGTGAGGAAAAAGCTATTGTTACTGAAATAGCAGGAACAACAAGAGATACTATAGAAGAGACAATTTATCTAAATGGCATCTGCCTAAACTTAATTGATACAGCAGGTATCCGTGAAACGGAAGATATTGTCGAAAAAATAGGTGTAGATAAATCAAAGAAAAGTGCAGAGGAAGCAGATTTAATTATCTATGTGGTCGATGCATCAACAGCGCTAGATCAAAATGATTATGAATTATTAGAGTTCATAAAGAATAGAAAAGCTATTATACTTTTTAATAAAACAGATTTAGATTGCATAGTAGATGAGGGTGATATAGTAACAAGAAGTAATAAAACCATTGTACGCATCTCTGCTAAAAACAAGGTTGGTTTAGATGAGATGGAAAAAGTAATTACTGATATGTTTTTTCATGGTAATCTAACATACAACGATGAAATATACATTACAAACTTAAGACAAAAAGAAGCTTTTATGAATGCAAGGCAAAGTTTAGATCAAGTAATCCAAAGTATTACTATGGACATGCCTGAAGATTTGTATACAATTGATCTTATGAGTGCATATGAATCATTAGGAACAATCGTGGGTGAAGCGGTTGATGAAGACCTTATTAACACAATATTCAAAGAATTCTGTATGGGTAAGTAGTAATATAAAATACATTATGTTTCACGCGGGTAGGGTATTGCAGCTATTTACGGTAATACCATACCCGGTCGTGTGCATATAGGCAGCTAGCAATTTGTTAGTTACAGACACAAAGGGAGGAGAAAGAAATGTCATATGTATTTGAAACTTATGATGTTGCAGTGGTAGGAGCAGGTCATGCTGGATGCGAGGCAGCTCTTGCTTGTGCTAGACTTGGACTTAAGACAATTATGTTTACGGTAAGTATAGACAGTATAGCATTAATGCCATGTAATCCTAACATCGGTGGAACATCGAAAGGCCATTTGGTTCGAGAAATCGATGCTTTAGGTGGTGAGATGGGTAAAAATATAGATAAAACATATATACAATCAAAGATGCTAAATGTATCGAAAGGACCAGCAGTTCATTCTTTGCGTGCGCAAGCTGATAAGCAGGATTATAGCCTTTCGATGAGAAGTATCGTTGAAAATACAGAAAATTTAGTAATTAAACAGGCTGAAATAACCGAAATAATTGTAGAAGAAGGAAAAATTGAAGGGGTTAAAACTTATTCTGATGCAATTTATCCTTGTAAAGCAGTTATCTTATGTACCGGAGTATATTTAAAAGCTCGATGTATCTATGGCGAAATTTCTAATTATTCTGGACCGAATGGATTACCTTCAGCCAATTATCTTACAGAGTCTTTGAAGAAACATGGTATTGAAATATATCGTTTCAAAACAGGTACTCCGGCAAGAATCGACAAAAAAAGCATTGATTTTAAGCAAATGGAAGAACAATTTGGAGACGAGAAAGTAGTTCCATTTTCTTTTACAAATACAGCAGAGGATATTCAAAAGGATCAAGTTTCCTGTTGGTTAACTTATACGACTGAAACTACTCATGAAATTATACGAAATAATATTCACCGTTCACCTTTGTATTCCGGAAGTATTGAAGGAACTGGTCCAAGATATTGTCCATCCATAGAAGATAAGGTAGTTAAGTTCGCGGATAAGAATCGTCATCAGGTATTTATTGAACCAGAAGGAAATTATACGAATGAAATGTATATTGCAGGAATGTCTAGTAGTTTACCAGAAGATGTTCAAATTGCTATGTATCGTTCTGTTCCTGGACTAGAAAATGCGGTGATAACCCGTAATGCTTATGCAATTGAGTATGACTGTATTAATCCAATGCAGTTGAAACCTAGCTTGGAATTTAAAGCAATTAGTGGTTTGTTTAGCGGGGGACAGTTCAATGGCAGCTCTGGTTATGAAGAAGCTGCAGCCCAAGGACTTATGGCAGGCATTAATGCTGCGATGAAAGTTTTAGGTCGTGAACCAATTATTTTAGATCGTTCCCAAGCATACATTGGTGTTTTAATTGATGATCTTGTTACAAAGGAAACACATGAGCCATATCGTATGATGACATCAAGAGCAGAATACCGCTTGATATTACGTCAGGATAATGCTGATTTACGCTTATCAAAAATAGGCCATCAAATAGGCTTAATCAGTGATGAACGATATGAGAAGTTACTTCAAAAAGAAGAGATGATTGCAAAAGAAATGGAGAGACTAGAGAAAACTTTAGTCGGCGCATCAAAAGAAGTACAAGAAGCTCTTGAACGTTTAAATACCACAATCTTAAGAACAGGAACAACATTAGCAGAGTTAATTCGTAGACCAGAACTATCCTATGCTGATATTGCAGAGTTAGATAAAGATCGTGTAGAATTACCAGAGGAAGTTACAGAGCAGGTTGAAATCAATATAAAATATGAAGGATATATCAAGAGACAACAACATCAAGTAGAACAATTTAAAAAATTAGAAGGTAAGAAAATTCCAGAAGATATTAATTACGATGAAATTCCTTCTCTTAGAATTGAAGCAAGACAAAAATTAAATAAATTCAGACCAATTTCGGTAGGTCAAGCTTCGAGAATATCAGGTGTTTCTCCAGCAGATATATCAGTATTATTGGTTTACTTAGAACAGCTAAGACGAAGGTAATCAAATTACCATATACGCTTATATACTATCAAGTAGCAGCGTAGATTATACATGGAGGTTAAAGTGAGAAATAATCAAATATTGATAAGTGGATTAGATAAGTGGAACATTCATATAAATCAAACGCAACAGCAACAGTTAGAAACATATTATGATTTACTAATTGAGTGGAATTCTTTCATGAATTTAACAGGGATAGTAGAGTATGAGGAAGTATTAGTTAAGCATTTTCTTGATAGTCTTGCATTATTTAATAAAAAGCCATATCAAACTAACTTATCAATATTAGATATGGGGACAGGAGCTGGATTTCCAGGCATACCATTAAAAATTGTATATCCTGACTTAAAAGTAACCTTAGTTGATTCCTTAAATAAGCGTATTAAGTTTTTAGATGAAGTAATTCATAAATTAGAATTAAAAGATATTATATCAGTACATGCACGAGCTGAAGAATTAGCAAGAAAAGAAGAGTATCGGGAACAGTATGATATAGTAGTTTCAAGAGCAGTGGCACGTACTGTGTCACTTGCTGAATTTTGTATTCCTTATGTAAAAGTTGGAGGTTACTTTATCCCATATAAGTCTGGAAATATTCAAGGAGAATTAGATGAAGCGCAGCATGCGATCAAAGTACTTGGCGGAAAGTATGAAGAAATCGTTAATTTTGAAGTACCAAACAGTGATATGCAAAGAACGTTAATTTACATTAAGAAGGTGAAAAGTACTCCAAAAGCATATCCAAGAGCCGGAGGAAAGCCATTAAAATCACCCTTAGTTAAGGAGTAAAACAAAAGTAGGAAACATAATTCTTAAAAGCGGAGGATTATATGTATATTCAAGGAAAGTTCAAGGAAACAGGCGATGATCTATCGGATGTGTTTTATATTCGTAGAAAAGTATTTATTGAAGAGCAAGGGGTTGCTGAAGATAGTGAATTTGATGACTATGATAAGAGTGCCGTTTTTTGCGTTGTTTTTGAACCAAAGACAAACAGTAACAATTCTGAGATAGAGGAATTGGTATCTGTTGCAACCGGACGTTTGATTTTATTGGAAGATGGGCGTTATAAAATTGGAAGAATTGCAGTCCTAAAAGAATATCGCGGTAAAAAATATGGTGATATGGTCGTAAAGATGTTAGTAAATAGAGCTTTTTTATCGGGTGCAAACCAAGTATATATTAGTGCACAAACAAGAGTGATTGATTTTTATCATAAGATTGGTTTTCAAGAGTATGGAGAGACCTATATGGAAGATGGGATAGAGCATATAGCTATGGTACTTGAAAAAGATAAAATGTGTACTTCATGTGGAAACCATAGTAATTAAATAGTAAAAATAAGCAAATTTTGCTTTTCAATATGCTAATAATGTTATATTATTAAATATAACATCTTAAAGTAGTTCAGTGATAAGTGAATCCTATACTAAGCACTCTAGTATAAAAATAATACTAGAAGATAGTGAAAATATATACTATCAATCTGAAGTAACTTATAGCTGTATGTATGACATGTATTAAATATAAGGATAATTCCATGATAATTTGGGTGAATAAAGATGAGTCAGATCAAAGAAAAAAGTAAGGTTTGGGAAAACAAAGTAACAGAAGCAATTGAAATATTTTCAATTATGCAAAATGAGTTGGAAAGTTCAATCGCATGTCTCAGTGACAAGATTGATAGTATGGAACTTCATGTGATTGAATTGACAAAGACTTTAGAAGTCATGAATCAAACGAGTGACATTAATCTGACCTTATTTTCTCCATATCAGAATACACATAAAATCTCGGAAACAAAACGCTTACAAACAGAACTTGAAGCAATAAATGGGGGTTTACCAAAGTTAATTAGTGAACTCCAGACTCTTAAAGAAAAAAGAATGAAAAGTAATCTGATCAGGGAGTGCTTAGAGTATCTACAAACACTGGTGATGGAAGATCCATTAAGTGTAAAAAGTCAAACTACGTCAGGATTACTTTTAAAGGGAATTTTTGGAAAAAATATATCTGAATTAGATAGTAATAATAATGGTATTAAAATCCTTGAAACCCAGGAATTAGAACGTCAAAGAATTGCAAGGGATTTGCATGATTCTACTATTCAGAATTTAACAAACCTTGTACATAAGACAGAGCTGTGTTTAAAACTTTTTGATATGGATGCTATTCGTGCGAAGCTAGAAATGGCATCTATGATAGAAGCAGTACGTTCTATAATAAATAATATGAGAGAGATTATCTATAATCTACGACCAATGACAATTCACGATTTAGGATTAGTCCCAACCATTGAATTGTTTGTAAAAAATTATATGCAGCATAATCATATTCAGGTACAGCTTGTGTGTCAAGAAGAAAAAAGTAATCTATTACCAGTAATTAATTTAAGCTTATATCGAATCGTCCAAGAAGCCTGTAATAATATTGCTAAGTATGCCCAAGCAACAGTATGTAAAATAACTTTAAATTATATGACTAGTTATGTAGAGTTAATCATCGAAGATAATGGGATGGGGATTGACGAGATATCAAAAGAAAGAATTGATAAAGAAAATGGTGGATTTGGTTTATCAATCATGAGAGAAAGAGCTTTATTATTATCTGGTAGTTTTAACATAGAAAGCAACAAAGGTAAAGGAACAAAAATTACTGTTACAGTACCATACCGTGAGAATAAGGGGGAATAGAAAGTGGGATCAATAAGATTAATTATAGCTGATGATCATAGCATGGTAAGAGAGGGATTAAAGCAACTTTTAGAATTAGATGGGGATATGGAAGTTGTAGCACAAGCAAGTGACGGTGAGACTTGTCTTAATTTAGTAAGTGAGTTTCAACCTGATGTACTGTTACTAGATATTAATATGCCAAATATGAATGGGCTTCAAACATTGCAATTGTTAAGACAAATGAATGAGAAGCAAAAAGTATTAATGTTGACTATCCATAATGAAGTTGAGTACTTAATGAGATCAATGGAGTTAGGTGCAAACGGATATGTTTTAAAAGATTCAGAGTCTGCAGTACTCAAAAAGGCTATTCTCACAGTAGTAAATGGAGAAAAATATATTGAACCTTCACTTACACCTGAGATGAAGGATCGATTAAAACGTAGAAAGAGAAATTCATCCAATGAACTTTTAACTAGAAGAGAAGTTGATGTACTAAAACTAATTGCAGAGGGCTTATTTAATAAAGAGATTGCATCTCGCTTGAATATTAGTGAAAAGACTGTAAAGAATCATGTTTCTAATATATTTAAGAAAATAAGTGTATCAGATCGTACCCAAGCTGCTGTATATGCAATTAAAAACAGTTTTGCTAATATTTATTAATATCAAACTTATTAAAGGAGAACAATCGATGATTACATTCGAGGTTGTCCTTTTTTGTTTCACGTGAAACAAGTTTATGAATATTTCTAAAGTATTTCTCTTTTCTTATGGATATCAAGTTTATATCGTGATATAATTACGATAGGCATGGCAAGAACCATATTGGATGCTAGACAGCATCAAACAGAGAGTAAAATACTTTCTGGAGCATGGAGGATAAACTATGGGAAAAGCAATAGCAATAACAAACCAAAAGGGTGGTGTGGGAAAAACGACAACCGCTATTAATCTTTCAGCTTGTTTAGCTGAAAAGGGAAAGCGAGTTTTAACCATTGATATTGATCCCCAAGGAAATACAACCAGTGGTTTGGGTATTGACAAGGATGAAATAGAATACTCAGTTTATGAGTTATTGATTGGTGAATGTACAGTAGAAGATTGCATGAAAGAAAGTATTGTAGAGAATCTTTATGTACTCCCGTCACATGTAAATTTAGCAGGAGCTGAAATTGAACTTATTGGTGTTGAAGAAAAGGAATACATACTTAGACAACATATTGAACCAATGAAAGAGTTTTTTGACTACATTATTATTGATTGTCCACCTTCACTTAACACCTTAACTGTTAATGCGATGACAACAGCTGATGCAGTTTTGGTGCCGATTCAATGTGAATATTATGCACTTGAGGGACTATCTCAGTTAATCCATACAATTAACCTTGTAAAGGAACGACTAAATGCAAGTCTTGAAATTGAAGGAGTTGTATTTACAATGTATGATGCCAGAACTAATTTATCATTGCAGGTGGTAGAAAATGTTCGTAAGAATTTGGAACAAAATATATATAACTCTATTATTCCAAGAAATGTTCGATTGGCTGAGGCTCCTAGTCATGGATTGCCTATCAGTATGTATGATTCAAAATCTGCAGGAGCGGATGCATATCGTGATTTAGCGGATGAAGTTCTCAAACAAGATGGGTATCATGAAGAGAATAATGGTAATGACAGTTCAATAAAGCAAAACAGTAGTAATGGTAATGAGAACAAGGATACTGAAAAGAAGAAAAGCAAAGGTTTCTTTGGTCGTAGAAAGGAAGAATAAATATGGCACCAAAAAAAGGTCTTGGAAAAGGTTTAGATTCATTAATTGTAAATAAAATTGATCATTCATCAAGTAATGATACGTTAGAAGAAAATGTTTCACATGAAACAATTATCAATATTAATAAGATAGAGCCAAATAAGGATCAGCCAAGAACACATTTTGATGAAGATGCATTGCATGAATTAGCTGACTCTATTAAGCAACATGGTATTATTCAACCACTTATTGTTCATAAAGTTAATGACCGGTATGAAATTATTGCAGGCGAGAGAAGATGGAGAGCAGCAAGGATTGCTGGATTAAAGGAATTACCAGTCATCGTAAAAAACTATACCAATCAACAGGTATTAGAAATTGCATTAATCGAAAATATTCAAAGAGAAGATCTGAATGCAATTGAAGAAGCATTAGCATATGAGAGGTTAGTAAAAGAATTTAATCTAAAACAAGACGAGGTTGCTGAGCGAGTTGGTAAAAGTAGAGTTGCTGTAACTAACTCAATGAGGTTGATGAAGTTGGACAAGCGCGTTCAACAGATGGTCATTGATGACATGATATCAGGAGGACATGCCAGAGCATTACTTGGGATAACTGATCCTGATAGCCAGCTTGCTATTGCTATGAAAGTTTTTGATGAAAAGTTAAGTGTTCGAGAAACAGAAAAATTAGTTAAAAATCTATCTAAGATAAAACCAGAAAAAGAAGTAGCAGTTACTAAGGAAGATAACTTTATATATAGGGACCTTGAAGAAAAATTAAAGAATTTCTTTGGTAGCAAGGTAGAAATACAAAGAGGAGCAAAAAATAATGGGAAGATTCAAATCGAGTATTACTCTCAGGATGATTTAGACAGAATAATTGATTTGATAGGAAGCATTGGATAAAGAATAGGAAGGTAAACTTAGATGAAATTGTTTGATTCAATTGGTGTAGAAATCGATTTAGTAGTTTTAGCGTTAATGGTAGTAGTATTAATTTCAATGATTTTGACTATCGTTGCATTGAATAAAATGGGTAAACTTAAGAAGAAATATGCAAAGTTTATGGAGGGTTCCGATGGAGCAAACTTGGAAAGCTCAATTCTAACTAGATTCAAAGAAATTGATATTCTAAAAGATGAGTCTAAGAAAACGAAGAGCGACATAAAAAAAATTAGTGATACACTATTAACTGCATATCAAAAGAGTAGTATCGTAAAATATGATGCATTTAAAGAAATGGGTGGAAAACTAAGTTTCTCCTTATGCTTACTAGATGACAATAATTATGGTATGATTATAACTTCAATGCATAGTAGTAGAGAAGGTTGCTACACTTATGTAAAAGAGATAATTAAAGGAGAATCCTTTGTTCTATTATCAGAAGAGGAAAAACAAGCCTTAGAGGAAGCTAAGAGTAAGAAATCTTACTTAGCATAGTTAGAGCTATGATAAGTTTAGAAATATGTTAGAAAGGTTCAAAGAATGAGAAAAGTTTCAATTGATAGTTTGGTTGGCGGTGAAATCGTTGCAAAGGAAATATGCATTGAAAATGGAATAATTCTGATTCCGCCCGGAGCAGTTATCAAGAAGGATTATATTGAGAAGATGAAAGAACTAAGAATTAATGGAGTCTATATAGAAAGTGATAATGAGACACGTTGTTCAAAGGAAATCATAGAAGATAAAATTCAAGAAGAATGTAAAAATTTAGTAAAAACTACAATTGAAAAGTACTCCTACTGTGCAGATGAGCATCTACAAAAAATAGTAACAGTTGCGGATCAAATTATGAATGATATTCTTACTGATCCAGAAGTAGTGTACAATATTTCTTGTGTACGAGAAAAAGATGAAAGTACATATTCCCATTCTGTGAATGTAACTGCTCTTTCTGTACTTATTGCTTTGAAATTAAAGCTTGCAAAAAATAGAGTACGTGATCTTGCAATTGGTGCTCTATTACATGACATAGGTATCGTGTATCTTCCTTCTAATTGTCGAAATGTGATTCTAGCTCAATGCGATGAAGAGAAAAAAGCAGTGATCAAAAAGCATGTAATAACAGGTTATTCTATGGTTGAAACACAAGACTGGATATCAAATCTTTCAAAAGATATCATCCTTAGCCATCATGAAAGAGATGATGGAAGTGGTTATCCTATGCGATTAACTAAGGAAAAGATAAGAATTGAAACAAAAATTGTTGCACTTTGTGACGAGTTTGATAGTAGAGTTTATGGAAATTTTGTTGAAAGACAAAAAGTCAATAGCGTAATAGATTATATCTTATGTGAGGCTGGTAGAAAGTTTGATTTTAAAGTTGTACAGACATTTATTGAGTCCGTGGTAGTATACCCTATAGGGACCCATGTAAGAACCAACCTAAATGAAATAGGTATAGTAATACAACAAAATTATAAGATGCCAACCCGTCCTGTAATACAAATTATTGATCAAGAAACAAAGGAAGTAGTAATAATAGATTTAGTAAAAGAACTAACCATGTATATTGTAGAAGCCTTATAAGGTGATGAATTCTAAATGTATTTTTCTTGACGTGAAATATTAAGGTGTGTTATAACTAATAAATGGCGTATAAACATAAAATAATGTAACAACTAAAAAGGCAATTAGGTGAAGGAATGCATAGTTTTTTAAGAGCAGTAGGTTTTAGTAAATTAAATAATAGATTAGAGGTAGAAAAGCTTATTCATAAGGTAATTGAAGAGGCGTCCATGAAGCATATGCTTACCATGGAAAATAAGTCAACTCTTGCAGAATTATCACTTGAGTTTGCAGATGGAGTAGGTATCACGGTTCGTGGTGAATATGATGAAGAAAATAATTTTCATCTAGAGCATTATTTTCCTTTCTATAAGGGGCTTAATGCTAGTACAAGAGAAGAAGTGTTCATAAGTAAAAGAGTTGATACCGATGCTTATACGGGGATGTGCGATGACTACCGTCTAGGAGTATCATTAATCTTTTATCTTCAAAATAATATTGATTATTTAAATGCAAAATATGTTGGAAATAATAGTCGTACCCATTCTGTATCCTTAGCAGCTCTTGCTAATGATGGTAAAATATTATTACCAGTCGATAAAAATGAAAAGTCTGAAAAGACAAGTAAAGCGGATATGAGGATGAGAAACCAACTAATTGCTGAAGCCAAAAAGGGAAACCAGGAGGCTATTGATAGCTTGACTATTGATGATATCGATCTGTATGCTATGGTTTCAAAAAGGATTAAGCAAGAAGATGTATATTCAATTGTAGATACTTCCTTTGTCCCTTATGGTTCGGAATCAGATAATTACACTGTGCTTGGGATCATTACAGATGTACGAAAGATAAGCAACCAACTTTCCAAAGAAGAGTTATATATACTTAGTTTGGAATGCAATAATTTGTCCTTCGAGGTTTGTATTAATAAAGAGGATTTATTTGGAGAACCATGTGTAGGTAGAAGATTCCGAGGAACTATATGGATGCAGGGAAATGTTGATTTTAGTTACAGTTCAGATATACAATGATCCAAGGTCTTTTACCTTTGTAAAACTAGAGAACTTCATGCACCAAAGTGCGTTCATACACTTTGAGTGCATTTTTTTCAACTACTTGACTTAAAACTGTTTTATGAATATAATTAGGTATGTACTTGCCCTCATAGTTAAATGGATATAACAAGCCCCTCCTAAGGGGTAAGATATCCTATCACCTTGGCAAAAAAGGTGATGGTGCAAGTGTCAATTTCAGTAACAAAAAATAGAGTATGTTTCCTTAGTTAAATGGATATAACGGGGTCCTCCTAAGACTCAATTGTGGGTTCGATTCCCGCAGGGAACAGCCAATTTACGCGGTTTTTCATCATTTTGGAAAGCCGCGTAAAACTTTTTTAAGGAGAAATGATATCGATATAAAAATGAAATTTTGGGTAAAGAGCTTGCTAATCTTCTTAGCAAGTTATTTTAATTTTGCTAAGAGAAAAGGTCATTTTGCTAAGAGTTTTGAAAATGATGTTTTGCTAAGTATAAATGTCAACATTAAAATGCACATTTTTGATCTGTTAAGAATGTATATTTGTGCTATTCTTCATCTTCACTCATATATGCCTTTAGCCTGTACGATTTCCCTGTGATGTTTACCACGTGAGCATGATGAAGGATTCTATCCAGGATTGCATTTGCGATAACTGGATCATAAAA
>JAEYWQ010000193.1 GCA_023428885.1 Bacillota bacterium | reverse complement strand
GCAATATCAGATGGTATTGCCTCTGTTGTTGCGATTGGCTTTATTGTACTAGAGATTCGAAGATTAAGAACTCTATAATTTTAGAGTTAAGTAATCGTAATAGATTTGAGTTAGAAATGCTAGGTCTATAACCAAACAAAAAAGAGGACGCATGTCCTCTTTTTTGTTATTGGAATACCTATATATTTGGATTCTTATCCTTGAACTTTGCCTTTAAGAATGATTTTAACAATATCTAGTTCTGGGCTTAATAAGACTATATCAGCATATTTTCCAGGAGTAAGGCTGCCATACTCTTCATATATTCCAATCTGCTTTGCTGGATTTATAGTGGCACATTTTACAGCACTCTCTAAAGGAATACCCATAGATACTGCCATTTTCATACAATTCATGAGGTTGGTGGTGGATCCAGCGATGGTTCCACTCTTTAGAGTGGCTTTATTCCCATTTACATAAACTTTCTGTCCACCTAGGGAATACTCGCCATCAGCTAAGCCAGTTGCCATCATACTATCACTAATTAAGATGATTCGGTCATCTCCGAACATCTTAAAGGTCGCACGGACAACAGTTGGAGATATGTGTAAGCCGTCGCAGATTAATTCAACCTTTACATGCTCAGCGTCAAGGGCCGCACCAATAACTCCAGGATCTCGATGGGAGAAGGCTGGCATGGCATTATATAGATGGGTTACATTACTTGCTCCAAGTTCAAAGGCCTTCATTGTTGTCTCATAATTAGCGGTTGTATGCGCTACGGAAACTACTACCTCATCTGCTTCAGATTTGATAAAATCCATGGCGCTTGGTTCTTCTGGGGCAATCGATACAATTTTGATTAAGTTTCCTGAGTTTTGCTGCATTGTTTTGAAATGTTCAATATCAGGAGACTTTAAGAACGCTGGATTTTGAGCTCCTCTTTTGGCATGACTTAGATAAGGTCCTTCCATATTAATACCAACTAGGCCTGCTCCATGCTCGGATTGATATGACGCTGCTACGGAGAATATATTGCTTAACTCCTCAAAGCCAAGGGTCATGGTTGCTGGACAAATACTTGTGATTCCGTAGCTGCTTTCATAATCGGCAATTGCCTGAATTGCTTCATGTGTACCATCACAGAAATCATGACCTACGCATCCGTGGAAATGAATATCAATTAAGCCGGGTATGGCATATAGACCATTCGCATCGACAATGTCAGTGTCTAAAGTTGTAGAATCAGTGATGCGGTTGTCATTGACATATAGATCTTTTTTCACAAATTTTGAATTCTCTGTATATACAAGTGCATTCTTTATAATCATAGCTATCCTCCTTACTTATCTGTTAATAGTGACAAGGCCTCTTGATCAGCGATAATTGTTACATCTGTGTGTAGTTGAAGGATAGAAGCTGGGACTGTTGGAGTAATCGGACCTTCAATCACTTCCTTTAGTATTTGAGCTTTTCCCTTTCCGTTTACAATTAACAGAATCTTTCTAGTGCTCATGATATTGCCAATTCCCATAGTATATGCATAACGAGGGATATCTTCTGTCTTATCAAAGAATCGAGCATTGGCATCGATGGTACTTGGGGTTAATGTAACACAATGTGTTGTCCTATTAAAACTTTCATATGGTTCATTGAATCCAATATGTCCATTATAGCCTAAACCAAGAAGCTGTAGATCAACACCACCTAAGGAGTTGATGATCTGGTCATAATTGCTACACTCCTTCGTAATGTCTTCTTCTAATCCGTTAGGGACATGAACCTTATTCAGATCTATATTGATATGCTTAAAGAAGTTTTCATACATAAAATAGTAGTAGCTTTGAGGGTTGTCCTGTGCAAGTCCTTTATATTCATCTAGATTAACAGTATTCACTTGGGAGAAGTCAAGATCTCCTTTGTTATACCATTCAATTAACTGCTTATAGGTACCAATAGGAGAAGAGCCAGTTGCAAGACCCAACACACAATTTGGTTTTATAATGACCTGAGCGGAGATAATATTAGCTGTCTTTCTGCTTAAATCTTGATAATCCTTAGCTTCAATAATTTTCATATGCGATTCATACCTTTCTGTTTTTATCTACTCGTCACAATAATTCCTGTTAAGTGAATCATAGCATTATATATTATAATAATCAATAGGAAAAAAATAATTTTTTTATTTTGAAAATTGTGAAATGTTTATAGTATATAAAAATAGAAGTTATATACTGGATATAATTGTACATAATGTACATATATTAAGAAGACGTAGTAGTATGAGATAATATTTGTAAAAAGAAAAATAAAAATAATTTTCAAAAATATCCTAAAATGTGCTATTTGCTAATCTTTACTGAAGAAATACCAATGGAAAGATTTTTTAAAAGTTATCTGTTGAAAAAATATTCTATTAATGATATATTAAAAACAAAGTGGGACGCTTTTCCTATTGATTCTTTGATAGGGATACTAAAAATAAGGGGGTAACTATATGAAGGAAGATTTTATTATAAAAGTCAAATCCTCGTATAATCTACTTACAAAAGCAGAAAAAAAAGTTGCGGATTTTATCTTAGCGAATCCAAAAACAGTCCTTTTTATGTCAATAACTGATTTAGCAGAAGCTTGTAATGTTGGTGATACCAGCGTATTTCGCTTTTGTAAGACTATGGACTTAAAGGGATATCAAGAATTTAAGATGGTTCTTTCTCTTAGTATTAACGAAGGCCAGGATGGAATGGACCAGTTTACAGGGAATAACATCTCTATGGATGATTCGTTCTCAGAGCTTGCTAAGAAAGTTTTGAATACTAACATTAACGCATTGACAGAAACTTACTCTCTTATACGGGAGGCAGATATAGACCGGGCAATTAATATGCTGCATGAAGCCAGAATGATCTATTTCTTTGGTGTAGGGGCAAGTATGTTAACTGCTATGAAAGCAATGAATAAGTTTTTAAGGATTGAAAACAAGGTTTTCTGTATCCAAGATAGCCATATGCAGTCTATGGTAGCATCCACTATGACAAGTGAAGATGTGGCTATGTTGTTTTCCTATTCAGGAGCAACCAAGGATACCATTCATGTTGCACAGATAGCAAAGAAAGCAGGAGCTAAGATTCTATGTATTACTAGATTTGTAAAGTCTCCTCTAAGCACATATGCTGATCTTACCCTCCTTTCAGGAGCAAATGAAGGACCACTTCAAGGTGGATCTACATCAGCAGAAATCAGCCAGCTGTTTTTGATTGATCTTCTATATACGGAATATTACCGAAGATATTTTGAAAACTGTAGCCTGAATAACGAAAAAACAAGCGCATCAGTAATAGAAAAGTTATGTTAGTATAGGATAAACAAGATGAGTCAGCAAGCTGTCTCACTTGTCGTAAATTAATAAAGGCGCGTCGCAAGATAACTTAAAGTTAAAGTGCGACGCGCTTTAGATTGCTCAAAAGTTTATACAATGGTAGGTATCAGTTGAGCTAATGCAGTGGCCAAAGCTTCATGTCCTTCTTCATTTAGGTGCATGTAATCGATCTTATTATATTCCTTTACCACTGTATTGGCATCAAAATAGTGGACGCCCATCATTTTAGCAATTTTTTGATATTCAAGACCAAGTTGCTCTGATTTTTCTGCACAGCCTCTTCCCATCGTGGAGCATACTTCTGTATTTTCATATCCTTTTTCAATATTCTTAGGTGTAACTAACAGAATATTCGGTTTTTTGTTCCTCCAGCAGTCTGTGGTTGCCATGGCTTTTGCAAGCAGACGTTTTAAACCGAGTGCGATACAGGCAGCGGATGAACCGAAGCGTTCCTTGGTATCATTGGTACCGAGCATAATGATCAATAAATCTACTGGTTCATGGCTCATAAGGCAAGGGTAGATGTAGGACAAGCCTGAAAGACCTTCATGAATAGGGTCTTCAAAGCATGTAGTACGACCGGATAAACCTTCTTCAAGAATCAAATATTCAGAACCAAGTTTTTGGCCTAATAAACAAGTCCAGCGCTCTTCTTCACTAAAACGACCGTTATCAGTAGCTCGATAACCGTGGGTGTTGGAATCACCAAAGCATACAATATGTTTTTTCATGGGATTTCAGTCTCCTAACTTTAAATTATCTTAACATGTTTTGAATACATTTCTTAGGTTATCATATCATTGTAAGCAAAGAAAATCAATCCAAAATAAAAAAAAATTTTAGAAATTATGTTGTATTAAAAATTATTTTCGAATATAATAAAGGCAAAAATACTGTGGAGAGGAGAGAGGATGGAAGAGAGAATTCCAATACAAGTATCAGGACAGTTAACAGGGGAAGCAGAATTAATTGTTTACCCAGGGGATAGAAAAAAGCAAGATAAAAAAAGAAGTGCTGTCATTATATGTCCAGGAGGTGGCTATTGGCAGCTGGTAGATCGAGAGGGAGAGCCGGTGGCTAAACAGTTTGTAAGCATGGGATGCGTTGCTTTTGTATTAAGATATAGCGTACTTCCTAACGGGTTTCCTGTCTCCCTCCTGGAACTTGCGAAAGCAGTTGCTATTGTAAGAGCTAGGGCAGAGGAATGGAATATAGACAGCAATAAGATCGTAATCTGTGGATTTTCAGCAGGTGGCCATCTGGCTTGTAGTTTAGGAG
>JAEYWQ010000422.1 GCA_023428885.1 Bacillota bacterium | reverse complement strand
TCTATATGTACTATATCCCGTACTCGCACCTCAAAAATAAAAATTAAATCAATGACAAATATAATAATTGTGAATTTTTATAAATCTAGGCAATTTACTAACATTAAGACATTCAATTTGCCACTTTTTCAGTTCATACTTGAGACACTCTGTTGAGTGTCCCCTAAAATATGATTATAATATCAAAAAAAGCACCAAGCCAGACCCTATCAATAGTTCAACTTGGTGCTTTAATGCTTTTATCTGCTTATTCCCTGTTTCATTGACTTCTCAATCAATTTAGGCTCTGTCACATACCTATTTCTCTGCTCTGCAACCATTGAAATCAATTCTTTATTATCCACTTCACCGGCTACTCTTTCTATATTATCCACACTTTTTCGCTCCATCCGCTTTATCTCCACATCCTTAGCTAAATTATCCACTTTATCAATAGCTGCATCTAATCGAAGTTCTATTCCTTCCAGCAACCTTTTCTTCATCATAAATGGTTTCTTAATTGCTTCTGTCTTTGAGAGCTTCTTCTCTTTCTGTGAATAATCGATCTCCTCTTTGTCTGCAAATGTTCTTATTGTGTTTGCTATCTTCTGCCTTGCTTCACGCAAACCACTTCCAAGACCATCAATCTTTACAATGGCGTGGTTTGTATCTATGACAGCTTCTTTAATCTTCTCTCTGATACCTTCCAGTTTTTCTTTAACACCTGCAAACTCTACTACTTTATTAAGTGCTACTTTTCCATTTAATTTCACAGCCTGAACAATCTCTTTTGCTTTATCCGTTATCTGTTCTTTTACTTCAATTAACCGTGCTTTCATTTCAACGCAACGATTCTCCATTTTATCAATTAAATTTGATAAACTATCTTTGAAATCTTTAATAATCGACTGTTCTTGAATGTCTGCTAGTTGTTTCTTAACCGTTACAAGCTCCTCCATCACCTGGTTTAGCTTTTGTTCTAATCCATCTACATAAGTTGCTGTTTCATATAGGTCATTTGCCTTATCGTCCATTTTATTTATCTTTAACAGATTAATCAGTTCCTGTATCATTTCATCCTGTGTTAACGATTTATTTGCATCCATTGCTTAGCCCTCCTCATCCCAATCTTTTTCTCTACGTATAACAATTACAGATACTACTGTCTTTTGAAATGCCCTTTTCATCATAATGTCTTTTCTTTTATTTTAAAGAGCCAGAGGAGATTCCTGGCCCTTTTCTCTACACACTTAATTATCGAAATGGTGCCTCCCTATCTGGTAAACTCTGAAACTGCTCTGACTTTTCCTTATCCTTATCCTTCCCCATGCCTTCTTCTGTTTCTTTATGTTCCTCCTGCTTCTTTTCTTTTTCTTTCTCGTAGGTTTTCATTACCTCACCATAGAATTTTTCACGAAACTCCTTTGTTATTGGAAAACATACGTCCTGATATATTGCTTTACCTAGTTCATCCGTCTGCTTTGTCTTATAAGCTGGCATTGCAACAAATAGCTTATCTTTTCCCTGAAGGATACTTACATTAATTACGATAAATTGGTCCTCGAAATAAATACGGGCAAGTCCACAAACGTTACTACCGCTTCTTTCAAAGGGCGTAACCTTTACTGAAAACTCTGGCATTTCAGACTGCGATTTTTCCACCGGTCCTTGCTCTTTCCCTTGATTTCTTACATTCTCATAGGCTTCAAGAATATTATTATATAACTCTTCACGAAATTCCTTAGTGATTGGATTGCATAAATCCATATAAATAACGCTACCATTTTCATCACGTTCACTGGAGCGATATCTTGGCATAGATACAAATAATTGTTGTCTTTCCGGATTTTCTAAGATTGCGATATTGGTAATCTTAAAAGAATCTCCAAACACTACTGTGGCAAATCCTTTGATATTGCCTTCTTTTGTTTTTACTTCATTCACATTAATCGAATATTTCATTTTATTCCTCACTTTCTGTATGCTCTAAGCATACACCAACATCTAAGTTAGATATTTACAGTACAACTTTGCTACTCTTTGCAGATGCTACAACACATCTGCTCTATTACATCCAAAGGGACACGACCATTCAGCCAATTGGCTAAGGTTATGACCATTCCATCCTGTTCAAAGTAGATATAGTCCTGATGTTCTGCACCAGTTTCATATACTACCGTGACAGCAAAATCAGGCATGAACATTTGCGATTCCTCTTCCCAGGTACAAACAACCCCCTCATGCAGATTTAGATTTAATTCTGGGATATGCACCCACCATCCACTGATAACAAGCTGATAATCTTCCTCTGTTTCCGCTATATCATCATCAACATCTGAAAAGTCCATCTCAGCAATCAATTCTTCCACTTCGCACAGACAATACATTTTCTTCATTCCTCCTCACTTCCTTCTTTCAAAACTCATTCACGTTTAATCATGTTATTCTTTTATTTACACCGAGAGTCGTGTAATTTCTTCTCTATCTAAGTGCTCTTTTGTTCCAATACGGCAATATTTTCTTCACTATTGGTGGTTTTGCTACTGTCTTAGACTTTTTTCTCTTCCTCATCTATATCTTCCTCCAACGTCAAATTATAGACGGTAAGCAGCTTATCTTATCTCTTGCCGTCCTTTTGAATTGATATAACAATGGGATAGCCAATAAGGCTATCCCAGCAACTGTACAGCTTCCTCAATTATTCTACTTTTCTTCCACCTATGGCCTCTCATGAAACCATTATCTACACCTATCTCTTATGCCGGTTCGATAAGCACTTTCTGCTTCCGCTACATGTTTATCATCTTCTGACCTTTCCATATCAACTTTCTCCAGCTCCTCTTTTGTAACACATAAATCCACATCTTCTACTTTTCCATTTTCCAGATCTAACTGCGCATTCAGTTCATATTGACGTACTAGCTTTTCTTTCAACTCAGTTTCGTAAGCAAACGTTTTCTCATATTCTGACTTTGAAGCATCTAAATCATTCTGATACTGATCAATCTTCTTTAACAGAAATTCTTCATTCTCATGAATTCCAGCAAAAAGATTTTCAAGCTTTACCATATTTCCCACTGGACTGGTAGACAGCTCCGCTTTGTAATCTGTCTTTCCGAGAAGCACAAGATAATTTGTCCCCATGAAGTTCTTCTCTACTAGTAAATCAAACTGATGAAACTTCCCAATCGGGCTAATTTCACCAGTTTTGCATTTACTGATTGCCTCTAGCATGACGGTTCCACCATCCACACGTTCTTCAAAGCTTGCTTTTCCAATCATGATAGTAAAATCAGGATTCCGAATTAATTCTTCATCCCTTATCTTGATATCATCCCGCACACACGCTAATTTCTCTTGAGCCGCCTTAATCAGTTTTGGATACCGGATCATATAATTATCCTGCAACGAATAACGTTGATTGTCATAAGAAGCTTTTAACAGCTTTAATCGCTGCACCTCATTGTCTAATTCCATCTTTTCTCGAATCAAAGGATTACCCGTTGCAACTGCTTTGATCTCAGCATACGATAAGGTAGCTTCATCTATATCCTCACAAGTTCTTGACACAGATTTACTTGTCATTACCTGGCTGATGAATCGCTGCTTATTCTCCACTAACGACCAGGAGTATGCATCAAATGTTCCTTTTGTAACATAGCGATAAATTGCTACTTCCTCATTTTCATTTCCCTGACGAATGCCTCTGCCCTCTCGCTGTTCAATAGCGGATGGTTTCCAAGGACAGTCGATATGATGCATGGCTACAAGATGTGTCTGCACATTAACACCGGTTCCACACTTCTCCGTAGAGCCAATTAGGATTTTCTTTTTACCTGTCCTCATTTCCTTGAATAAGATATCTCTTTGTCCATCTGTCTTAGCATCATGGATAAATGCTATCTCATCTTCAGGAATTCCACGCAGTATCAGTTGTTCTTTTACATAGTTATATACATCAAAATCTTTACTTAAATCGTGATGTTCCCATGCCCCCTTCGGTGTCCCAATGTCCGAAAAAATAAGCTGACAACCGATTTTATTCTCGTTGACAGCTTTGAAATATTCGTAGCATACATTTTCTACAACCTTATTTAATTTTCCATCCGTATCGTTGGGTGCATCTGCATCAATTAGCCTCGCATCGGTGCCAAGTAGTCTGGCTTCATGTGTGATCTTAAGGAAATTATCCTCAGAGGGATCAATTCCACCATTACGAATTCGTTCTGCCCTTACTACAAAGTCCTCCATGACTTGTTTTACATACCAATCTGGTTCACTTTCCACAATAGTGTACTTATTATCCCGAAGTGCTGGTACATTTAGATTTAACATATCCTTCGTCTGTACATCTGCTACCTCACGGAAGATATTCATTAATTCTGGTAGATTTGTAAACTTATTAAATCTACTTTTAAATCGGAATCCGCTTCCTTCCACCGTAAGTTCCAACGCTGTTGTTACCTCTCCAAAGTTTGCTGCCCAGGAATCAAAATGATAGATTCCCATCTGCTCCAATGCATCTTTTTGCAAGTATAACTGCATCACATACAGTTCGCACATGGTATTTGACAGGGGGGTACCTGATGCAAATACAATCCCTCTTCCATTATTGATTTCATTCAAATACTGGCATTTCAACTGCATATCTGTCGATTTCTTCGCCCCTGAACTGCTAATACCAGAGACATTATTCATCTTTGAGAAAATCGCCAGATTCTTAAAATTATGTGCTTCATCTACCATAATCGAATCCACACCTAACTCTTCAAAGGTTATCAAATCATCCTTACGGCTTTCATCTGCCAATGTCTTCAACTGTTCTTCCAGCTTTTTCTTCTGAGATTCCATCTGCTTAACTGTCCATCGTTCGCCATTTCTCAACTTCATTTCATCAATAGAATATGCAATCTCTTCTATCTGCTGATTCAGCATACGCTCCTTTCGGTCTGCTGAGATAGGAATCTTCTCGAACTGTGAATGTGACATAATAATACAGTCATAGTCACCCGTGGCAATTCTTGAAACAAATTGCTTTCTCCTACTCTTTTCAAAATCACGCTCTGTTGCTACTAAGATATTTGCCGACGGATAAAGGCGAAGAAATTCACTTGCCGTCTGTCCAATTAATGGTTTTGGAACCACCATAATGGTCTTACCTGCAAGTCCTAGTCTTTTCTGTTCCATACAGGCTGCCATCATTTCAAAACTTTTGCCTGCACCAACACAATGAGCAAGTAACGTATTGCCTCCCATTAGGATTCTTGCTACCGCATTCTTTTGATGTGGCTGTAATTCTATCTCTGGATTCATCCCTGGAAACTGTAACTGTGAGCCATCATACTCCCGTAAGCGGATATTATTGAAGGTTTCATTATAATACTCCACATACTTTGCTCGTCTCTCTGGATCTCGGAATAACCATTCCTTAAAGGCTTCTTTCATCTGGTTCTGCTTTTCTCTTGCTAACATCGTTTCATTCTTATTCACCACATAATGGTATTTCCCATCCCCATCATCAATCCTATCACGAATGGTAACCGTCTTTAGATTTAGTGTATCTTCAAAAATAGAATAGGCATCCTCTCTGCTTGTGCCATAGGTTTTTGTAGCTGCAACGGAATGTTTATCTCTTGCTTTATTTTCTATAAACCATTCCATATTCAACTTATTTAAATGAACCTGAATTCCCGATTTATACCACTGACTTCTGACTGCACGCTCTCTCCTTGGAGTATTAAGCAATTCATAGATAAACTGTTCATAATCTTCTGGCTCTATCCATGTGGTTCCAATTCTCACATCAATCTCACTAGCTTCAATCTCTTGTGGTTGCACCTGCTCTAATGCCTGCACATTTTCTGCAAATACTTCTGGATTCCTTTCTCGCATAGCCTTTGCCACGCGAAGCTTTTCCCTCACATTTCCTGACAGGTAGTCATCCGCTGTCTCCCATCCTGTATTTAGATTATTTTCATTATAACAAGTGGGATTCAGATAAATTAGTCCCTGTAATTCTT
>JAEYWQ010000408.1 GCA_023428885.1 Bacillota bacterium | reverse complement strand
TTAATAGAACCTAGCGTTGAGCCGGCAAAGAAAATGAAGCTCTGGGTAAAAATTTTGATTCCTCTTGCATCGGTTTTATTGACATTAATTTTTGTGTTTTTGTTTTTTCGATACACGGACCCGGGCCAGAATCTAGCAATCAAGATGGGGGCATGGTTTGCAGCGGGACGAGCGAATTATGAGGATGGTACGAATCAAATAGAAAACTTCGTTCCTGATGAAGTAGAGAGCGAAGCAGCGATTAAAAATTTACCTGAATTAGGAGAAGATGAGGTTATTCTGAACGCCAATGTAGGTACTGCACGTCATGAAGAATATGCAGTTAATATCTTGTTGCTTGGAGAAGAGTCCATAGAATCAGGGACTGCTCGAGGAAGAACTGATGTTATGGTAATATTAACAATGAATTCCAAAGAGAAGTCAATTAAATTAACATCATTGATGCGTGATCTTTATGTACAGATTCCAGGACATCTTGATAATAAGCTAAATTCAGCTTATGCTACCGGTGGTATTCCACTTTTGTATGAAACAATTGAACTCAATTTTGATTTAAAACTTGATGGTTATGCTCTGGTAGGCTTCAATGACTTTGAAAAAATCATTGATTTGCTGGATGGGGTGGATATTTCACTGACAAAAGCAGAAGCTGATTATTTAAACAAAGAAAATTATATATCTAATCCGAAATATCGTAATGTGGTTCCGGGAATCAATCATATGAATGGTAACCAAGCCTTGGGATACTGCCGTATTCGAAGGGTTGGTACTGCTGATCATAGTAACAATGATTTTGGTCGTACTTCCCGCCATCGCATTGTTATTGATGCAATATTTGAAAAATATAAGACCTTAGGTTTATGGGATCTAGCGGTTGTAGCAAATTCATGCCTTCCGATGCTAACGACAGATCTTGATGCAGGTGAGATCGAAGAGTACTTAAAATTAGCTCTAGAAATTGGTCTGAATGACTTAGATCAATTTAGAATTCCAGTGGATGGTGCTTTTGAGGATGCTACCATACGTAAGATGAGCGTTATCGTTCCTAATTTGCAAAAGAATGTGGATGCACTGCATGAATTTATCTTTGGTGTTGAAGAATAAAGGGAGGATAAGGAAGCCTATAATTCTTACTGAAAGGTTATGTACCGAAGATAGAGACGAAAAAAAAGGGATGATAAGGTTAGGGGGAAAACAATGGAGATTCAATTATGGAGAGAATTATTAGAGCCATATTCGCTGGCAGTAGATGAGTTGACAGTAAAATTCAATCATATTATTGATGCTTACCGTAAGTCAGGAATGTATTCTCCAATAGAACAAGTGACAGGAAGAGTTAAGACAATATCAAGTATCCTAGAAAAAGCGCAGAAAAAGAATATTCCGCTTGAGGATTTTGAGAAGTCGATTGAGGACATTGCAGGTCTTCGAATTATCTGTCAGTTTATTGATGATATCTATAAAGTAGTTGATTTGATTAAAAACCGTACTGATATGCAGGTGGTCAGTGAGAAGGATTATATTACAAATAAGAAAACCAGTGGCTATCGAAGCTATCATATGATTGTAATGTATCATGTTGAGACCTTGTATGGCCCCAAAGCCATTCATGCAGAGATCCAGATTCGAACTTTAGCAATGAACTTCTGGGCTACTATAGAGCATTCTTTACAATATAAGTATAAGCAGAACATGCCAGATGTGATTCGCCAAAGACTGCATAATGCAGCGGATGCGATTGTGGTTTTGGATGATGAGATGTCTTCCGTGCGAGGTGAGATTATGGATGCACAGAATTCATTTAACATTCGTGCTAACATTGTGGCTGATATCTTAACCAATATTCAAAATCTATACAAGGTTGCCAATAAGAGAGAAGTGGTTAAGATACAGGAGGAATTTTTCCGTATCTATGAGAGTGAAGATTTACACCAATTAGAGAGATTTAATAAAGAGCTGGATATCATATCTGAAGGATACCGTGCTCAGAGCTTGCGATAAGAGATAGGTTGGAGGAGTACATGAGAATTAAGTTACCGATAGAATTTAAGACTAGAATGGAAGGATTGCTCGGTGACGAGTACCAGGAATATGAGAGATGTTTTGATGAAAAGCACAGAGGTGGACTCAGGGTGAATACCTTGAAACTATCTCCGGAAGCATTTGAGAAGTTAAGTCCATATGTGATTAGAAGAGTACCTTTCATATCAAATGGTTTCTACTATAATGAGAAGGATCAACCAGCAAGACATCCTTATTATTTTGGCGGTTTGTATTATTTACAAGAACCAAGTGCTATGACACCTGCTAGCTTACTACCGGTAAACCCTGGGGATAAGGTCTTAGATTTGTGTGCAGCTCCTGGTGGAAAGAGTACGGAGTTAGCGGCAAAATTGTGTGGTGAAGGGCTATTAGTTGCCAATGATATTAGCAATTCCAGAGCCAAAGCTCTCTTAAAGAATATTGAGTTGTTTGGCGTTCGGAATGCGGTGGTTGTAAGTGAATCTCCCTCCAAGTTAGCAGAGAGCTTTCCTGGATATTTCGATAAGATCTTAGTGGATGCACCATGTTCTGGTGAGGGTATGTTTCGTAAAAGCCCAGCGATTATGAAGAACTGGGAGCAATATGGTGTTGATTATTATAATAAATTACAGAAAGAAATTCTTCCATTTGCAGTGAAGATGCTAAAAGCTGGTGGATATCTCTTATATTCAACATGTACCTTTTCTCCTGAAGAGAATGAGGGGACCATATCCTATCTTTGTGACCTATACCCAGAGTTAGAGGTAGTTCCAGCAATACCAGATTCGGTTTCTGAGGAATTATATGCAAAGCTGTCCAAAGAAGAGCAGGATCGATTGACATCAATGAAAACTAGGATGGCTAATGCTCATGTCTCTTACGATGGCTTTGCTTATGGTAAACCAGAGTGGGCGAATGAAGAAGAATTCTTAAACCAGACGATTCGTTTATGGCCTCATAAGTTAGAAGGTGAGGGCCATTTTGTTGCGTTATTACGAAAAAAAGCTGGCAATGAGTTAAGCCTACCTTCCTATGTTGTACCTGCAAAAGAGCAGAAACTAATCTCCGAGGAAGCAAAGGAGTTCTTTTCATCCTTACATTTTCCAATTGATCTGAACCGTGTAACCGTTCGTGAAGATAGATTATATCTGTTACCTGAAGGCATTGTAGATCTAAAAGGACTCCGTATATTACGTTCTGGCCTATTACTTGGCGAAATGAAGAAGAATCGTTTTGAACCAAGTCAGGCCCTTGCTAGTTCCTTAAAGATCACAGAATATGACAATGTATATAATTTAAAGGTGGAAGATGAAGATGTGATTCGCTACTTAAAGTGTGAATCCATCGATATTAAGCAGGACTGCAAAGATGGATGGCTTTTGATCTGTGTGGAAGGGTATCCTCTCGGTTTTGGTAAATACAACAAGGGGAATTTCAAGAACAAGTATCTTCCAGGGTGGAGATGGATGTAAAAGTAGAAAGGTAATTGAATGAAGCAAGTACTTAGATTAGATAAATATATGGCGGATTTGCAAGTGGGTACCAGGTCAGAGGTAAAGAATCTGATCAGAAAAGGCAGAGTTACTGTGAATGGCAGCCTTTGCAAAGACCCAGATAAGAAGATTACTGTGGGGGAAGATGAGGTAAAGCTAGACCAGGTGAAATTAGAGTATGCTAGCTATGAGTATTATATGCTGAACAAACCTGCAGGAGTTGTATCGGCGACCAGTGATAAATTCACGAAAACGGTTGTGGATTTGGTTGATACCGCTGTTCGTAAGGATCTATTTCCAGTTGGAAGACTGGATAAGGACACCGAAGGGCTTTTATTAATTACCAATGATGGAGACTTAGCCCACAGATTATTATCTCCAAAGAAGCATGTAGACAAGGTTTATTACGCTAAGATTGCAGGAAAAGTGACGTCCGATGATGTTGAAGCCTTTGCACAGGGCCTGGTTGTAGATGAGGAATTAACCGCATTGCCAGCAAAATTAGAGATTATTACTTCAGCTGATATCTCAGAGATTCAAGTGGTATTACAGGAGGGGAAATTCCACCAGGTTAAGAGAATGTTTGAAGCAGTTGGAAAAGAAGTGATTTATTTAAAACGTATAGCCATGGGAAGTTTAACTCTGGATGAAACACTGCAAGCTGGTGAGTATCGCAGTCTTACCGAAGAAGAACTTGAAAAACTCCTTTGAGTAATGCCAGGTAAGGTAATGGTATTGGTACAAATGTGAAGGAAACGTGGAGGTTAGTATGATTGACAGAATGTTAGAAGGTATGAAAGCCGTGATTTTTGATTTAGATGGAACCTTGGTGGATTCTATGTGGATGTGGGAGCGTGTAGATATAGAATACCTAGAGAGATTTGGAATTGAATATCCAGCAGATTTACAAAGTAAAGTAGAAGGAAAGAGCTTTACTGAGGTTGCTCAATATTTTAAAGAACGGTTTTTATTACACGATTCCTTAGAGAAGATTAAAGAAGATTGGAATGAGATGGCATATCATAAGTATATGCATGAGGTACCAATCAAAGCGGGAATGCTTGAATTATTATCCTACTTAAAGAAAAAAGGTATTAAAGTTGGTATTGCAACCAGTAATTCCTTAGCTTTAGTGAATGCAGTGATAGATAGTCTAGATATTCGTTTTTATTTTGATGAGATTCATACTGCTTGTGAAGTTGAAAAAGGAAAGCCATCACCTGATATCTACCTATTGGTGGCTAAGTGTTTGGGTGTGAAGCCAGAGGAGTGCCTGGTATTCGAAGATTTACCAATGGGTATAATGGCTGGAAAGAGCGCTGGAATGAGAACCTGTGCGGTAGCTGATCTGTATTCAGCACATATGGAAGAAGAGAAAAGGGAATTGGCGGACTTTTATTTGGAGGAAGGTTGGTTCTAATTAAGTGAAAGAAATTCTAATATCGAAAAATGAAGCTGGTCAAAGATTTGATAAGTGGCTTGCCAAGTATATGAGCAAAGCCCCAAAAAGCTTTTTCTATAAAATGTTGCGTAAGAAGAACATCACTCTCAACGCCAAGAAGGCAGAAGGTAATGAAAAATTAGTGGAAGGTGATATTGTTCGCTTCTTCTTAGCGGATGACACCATCCAAAACTTTCGTGAAGAAGTTGAGCTTTTATCAGCTTGTGATACATTGGATGTAATCTATGAGGATGAGAATGTTCTATTAATTCATAAACCTGTGGGGATATTATCACAACGAGCTGAGAAAGAGGATATCTCCTTGGTTGAGATGATAATCTCTTATATGATTCACAGTAATCAATTATCCTTATCTGAACTTGAAACATTCAAACCTTCTATATGCAATCGTTTGGATCGAAATACCAGTGGGCTTGTGGTAGCAGGCAAGAGTCTTGCAGGATTACAAGAGATGGCCCAACTGTTTCAAAATCGATCCCTCCATAAGTATTATCGTTGTCTTGTTAAGGGAGAAATGAAGACAGGAGCAGCAATCAAGGGTTACTTATTGAAAGATGAAAAAACGAATAAAGTAACGATATCATACAAGCTTCCTTCTAGGATGGATAAGAAAGATATGGATTATATTGAAACCCAGTATGAACCTATTCTTTCAAAGAATGGATTTACTCTATTAGAAGTCTTGCTGGTTACTGGGAAGACCCATCAGATTCGTGCCCATCTAGCTAGTATCGGGCACCCTTTAGTTGGAGATTTTAAATATGGTGATAAATCCATCAATGAACGATTTAAGAAGGAATTTGGCCTAACCTATCAATTATTACATGCGTATCGTTTGGAATTTCCAGTGATTGAGGGGGTTTGTGCTAACTTAAGCGAGAAAACCTTTCTTTGTGAGCTTGAAAAAGAGTTTGACAAGATCTGCAAACAGGTCTTAAGGTAATCGATTCAAAACTTAAGAATCCGGCTAAGATTCGAGAGGAAAATATAAAAGTGAGAGGTGAATGATTGTGCCATCTTGGAATTCAAGAGGTTTACGTGGGTCAGCGTTAGAAGACTTAATTAATCTAACGATTGAAAAATATCGGGACAATAAGCTGGCTTTAATCCAGAAGATTCCCACTCCCATCACACCAATTCAAATTGATAAAGAACACCGTCATATAACCTTAGCATATTTTGAACAAAAAAGTACCGTAGATTATATTGGAGCTGTTCAGGGGATACCGATCTGCTTTGATGCTAAGGAATGTGCTGTTGATACCTTTGCCCTAGCCAACATTCATGAGCATCAAGTACAATTTATGAAGGACTTTGAAGCACAAGGTGGAATCTCTTTCTTTCTAATCCACTATTCTAAGAAGGAAGAGTATTATTATTTACGCTTAGAAGAATTACTTGCCTTTTGGAAGCGAGCAAGTCTAGGAGGTAGAAAAAGTTTTCGTAAGGATGAATTGTCTCCAGAATACTTTATTAAAATGCGTAGTGGGGGATTGATTCCCTTCTTGGATCTATTGAAAAAGGATCTAGAAGGACGTGAGGATTAGCACAATTATAGTTAAAACTTGACAGATGCAAGGTGATGTTTTATAATAGGTTAACTTAGCGTGGTAGTGAATTATCACGTTACCATACTAAAGTAACTAGTTGTCGTGAGTTAGTTTTTTTCATAAGAAACGGCAAGTCATTATAAAACAGGAAAGTAGGAAAGCGTATGGATAAGTTATTACATACTCCAGAGGGAGTAAGAGATATATACAATACAGAATGTGAAAAGAAGATGCAGCTAGAAGCTAAACTTCGTGAACGTATGCATCTCTATGGCTTCCATGACATTCAGACTCCTATGTTTGAGTTTTTTGATATCTTTAATCAAGAGCGTGGGACAGTAGCAAGTAAGGATATGTATAAGTTCTTTGACCGTGAAGGGAATACCTTAGTCTTACGTCCTGATATTACTCCTTCCATTGCACGTTGTGTTGCTAAGTATTACCGTCAAGAAGAGTTGCCAATTCGACTTAGTTATTGTGGAAGTACCTTTATTAACAATAGCAGTTATCAAGGAAAATTAAAAGAGACTACGCAATTAGGTGCAGAATTGATCAACGATGCCTCTGTTGAAGCAGACGCGGAGATGATTTCTTTAACGATAGAATGTTTATTAGAAGCTGGGCTTAAGGAGTTCTTAGTAGAGATTGGGCAAGCAGACTTTATCGCAGGTTTATTTGAAGAAGCCAAGTTAGAAGCTGAGGAAGTGGAACAACTTCGTACCATGATTGAGAATAAGAATATGTTTGGAGTTGAAGAATTATTAGTTGGTAAGCAAATCGCCCAAGCAGTGAAAGATGTAATTCTTCAGTTACCAGAGTTATTCGGAACCATTGACAAGATTATGGCTGTGAAAGAAACCTTGCATAATGAAAGAGCCTGCAGGGCACTAGAACGTTTGTCCCAGTTATATCAGATTCTAGAATACTATGGTTATGAGAAATACGTAACCTTCGATTTGGGAATGTTAAGTAAGTTAAATTATTATACAGGAATAATCTTTCGTGCCATGACCTATGGAACCGGGGAAGCGATTATTACCGGAGGTCGTTACGATACCCTAGTTTCTCAGTTTGGCAAGAGTGCTCCGGCCATTGGTATGGTGGTCTTAATTGATTTATTGTTATTGGCTGTAAGCCGTCAAAAGTTAGATCAGGAAACTCTTACGGAGAATACCCTTATCCTATTTCATAGTAATAGCCATAAGATGGCGATTTCTCTGGCACAAGAGTTTCGTGGGAAAGCTATGAAGATTGAACTTCTAAAGTTTACAAAAGGCAAGGAGATAACTGATTATGTAGATTATGCAAGGCGCTCAGGGATAGGTGGTATCTTGCATCTTGTGAATGAGGATGAGATTGAAGTAATTCAAGCGGCGGATGGCTCCATTCAGAAAGCCAATATACGACAGCTGTTAATGTGAAGTTAGATCACAAGCTAATCGTAGATATGGATGTGAAAGGAAAGGATGGAGGTTCGTATGAAGTATATAACAATTGCATTAGCGAAAGGGCGTCTAGCCAAGAAGACTCTTGAGATATTAGAGACTATCGGGATAACCTGTGAAGAGATGAAAGATCCTAATTCCAGAAAATTAATCTTTGTAAATGAAGAGTTGAAATTAAAATTCTTTTTAGCCAAAGCCAATGACGTACCAACCTATGTAGAATATGGAGCTGCAGATATAGGTGTAGTAGGGCGAGACACAATACTAGAAGAGGGGAGAAAACTCTACGAAGTCTTAGACCTTAAGTTAGGTCAATGTCGCATGTGCGTTGCCGGGCCACAAAGTGCCAAAGAGTTATTACAGCATGGTGAATTAATCCGTGTAGCCACAAAGTATCCCAATATCGCAAAAGATTATTTTTATAATAAAAAACATCAGACTGTGGAAATTATCAAACTAAACGGCTCCATCGAATTAGCTCCAATCGTTGGTTTGGCCGAAGTGATTGTTGATATAGTAGAAACTGGGTCCACCTTGCGTGAGAATGGGTTAGAAGTACTTGAGGAGGTTTGCTCATTGTCTGCACGCGTTGTAGTGAATCAAGTAAGTATGAAGATGGAGCATGAGAGAATTACCAAGATGATTACAGACTTGCGAAATGCAATCAATTAGGAGGTTGGCAGCATGAGAATAGTGGAATTAAATCAGGAATCTAAGAAAAATATACTAGAAAACTTACTGAAACGCAGCCCAAATCAATATCGCCAATATGAGGATGTGGTGAATTCCATCTTAGAGGATGTAAAACTAAGACGTGATGAGGCTATCTTTGAATATACGAAGAAATTCGATAAGGCTGACATTAATACATCCAACATTCAAGTAACTGAGGAGGAAATCAAAGAAGCTTATCAGTTGCTTGAACCTAGGGTTTTAGAGGTAATTCGTAAAGCCATCATTAATATTCGTACATTCCATGAAAAGCAAAAACAAAACAGTTGGTTTGACTCTCAGCCAAATGGTGTTATCTTAGGTCAGAAGCTTTCTGCCATTGGTGCGGTTGGTGTTTATGTCCCAGGTGGAAAAGCAGCTTACCCATCCTCTGTATTAATGAATGTAATACCAGCAAAAGTTGCTGGTGTAAAGCGAATTGCAATGACAACTCCTTGCGGAGCAGATGGCAAAGTATATGCTGGAACCTTAGTTGCTGCTCATGAAGCAGGTGTTACAGAAATCTATAAAGTAGGTGGTGCTCAGGCAATTGCGGCCTTAGCCCATGGAACTGAGAGTATTAAAAAGGTTGATAAAATCGTTGGCCCGGGCAATATCTATGTTGCTTTAGCAAAGAAGGCTGTGTATGGTCATGTTAGTATAGACTCGATGGCAGGTCCTAGTGAAATTCTTGTATTAGCAGATGAGACAGCAAATCCAAGATATGTAGCTGCTGATCTGTTATCCCAAGCAGAGCACGATGAATTAGCTTCTGCGATCTTAATTACTACAAGCAAAGAATTAGCACAGCAAGTTTCTGATGAAGTCAACACCTTTGTTAATAAGCTTTCAAGAAAAGAGATTCTGGAAAAATCCTTAGAAAATTATGGTTACATATTGCTTGCGACCTCTATAGAGGAAGCAATTGAGACGGCCAATGAGATCGCTTCGGAACATCTAGAAATCGTAACAAAGAATCCATTCGAGATTATGACAAAGATTGAGAATGCAGGTGCCATCTTCCTTGGTGAATACTCTTCGGAACCCTTAGGCGATTATTTTGCAGGCCCTAATCATGTATTACCCACCAATGGAACGGCTAAGTTCTTCTCTGCCTTAAGTGTAGATGATTTTATTAAGAAATCTAGTATCATCTCATATTCTAAGGAAGCATTAGAACCAATCTATCAAGATATTGTTGATTTTGCAAATGCAGAGGGCTTAACAGCACATGCAAATTCAATTTCTGTTCGTTTTGAGAATTAGTCTACATTGATATAGAAAAAAAATTCAAATTAATAGGATATTAGCACGCAATACGTGCGGTGAGGAGTTTACATGAGTAGAATTGCAAAAATTACAAGAACTACGAGTGAAACGGATATTTCACTAGAATTAAATCTGGATGGTCGCGGGGATGGGAAGGTGAATACTGGAATTGGCTTCCTGGATCATATGCTGTTAAGTTTTGCTAAGCATGGATTTTTTGATTTGACAGTAACAGTAAGCGGCGACTTATATGTAGATGCACATCATACCGTAGAGGATGTTGGTATCGTTCTTGGACAGGCGATTCGCCAGGCTCTTGGGGACAAGGTAGGTATTAAGCGTTACGGTTCTTTCCTATTACCTATGGATGAGACCTTAGTACTTTGCGCAATTGATTTATCTGGAAGACCTTATTTGAATTTTAATGCAGTATTTACACAAGAGAAGGTTGGATATATGGATACTGAGTTAGTGAAGGAATTCTTCTATGCCATATCATATAGTACTGGTATGAATCTACACATAAAACAGATGGAGGGTAGTAACACTCATCATATCATTGAAGCAATGTATAAAGCATTTGCCAAAGCGCTTGATGAAGCATGCTCCATGGACGCACGTATTCAGGGGGTTCTTTCAACAAAAGGAACCGTGTAGTCGCTTAAGTTTGTGGAGTGGGAAAAGTATTCAGGAAAATAGAAAGGCAAGGTTATCTAGATGAAATTATACCCAGCAATAGATATTAAGAATGGACAATGTGTACGTCTTCGACAAGGACAGTTTCAGGATATAGATATTTATTCCCAAAATCCAGCACAGGTGGCGGCAACCTGGGAAAGCCAAGGAGCTTCCTATATTCATCTGGTTGATTTGGATGGAGCTTTGGCTGGTCATGGCATGAATGATGAAGTGATCAAAGAAATTGCTTCTACAGTAAAGGTTCCAATTCAGGTTGGAGGAGGTATTCGATCCATTAAGGACATAGACCATAAATTGAACCTTGGCGTAAATCGAGTTATCATCGGTACAAAGGCTGTAGAAAATCCTCAGTTTGTGAGAGAAATCATCTCGAAGTTTGGCGCTGATAAGATTGTGATCGGAATTGATGCGAAAAGTGGTATGGTAGCAATCGAAGGCTGGGAAAAGGTTAGTAATTATAATGCTGTCTCTCTGGCTCTTAAGATGAAGGAAATGGGAGTCTTGAATATTGTTTATACAGATATCAGTAAGGATGGAATGTTGGCAGGCCCGAATGTAGAACATACAAAAGAAATGGTAGATGTAACAGGTTTAAATATCATTGCATCTGGCGGGGTATCCTGTATGAAAGATTTAGAAGCGCTGAATGAGATTCGTGTTTCTGGAGCAATCATTGGTAAAGCATTGTATGAGAAGAGAATACAACTAGATCAAGCAGTAGCATTGTTTGAAAAAAATGAACACTCAGAAAGAGGTTAGGTTGATAAGCATGAAGAAGATTATTCCTTATATTAATGCAGAGAATGAACTAGAAGATAGTGTAGTTAAGAATGCAATGTCCTATGAGCGTAATGGTGCCGATGAGCTAATCATCTATAATTATTCACTGGTGGAAACTGAGAGGGAAGAGTTTTTATTGACAGTAAAGAAGGTAATCAAAGCTGTTGATATTCCTGTTATGATAGGTTTTTGCGTGAAACGGTTTGAGGATGTTAAAAAAGCCTTCTATACAGGAGCAGTTCGTGTTGTAATTCCATATAAAAAGTTATCAGACAATGCCGTAATCAAAGAAGCTTCTGATCGCTTTGGAAAAGATAAGATCGTGGTGGAATTTGATGAATGCAGAGAATTGGAAGAAGGTGCCTTATCGGATGAAACTATACTTCCAAGCTTTCGAGAACTTGGTACCTATGCCGTATTGCTAAAACATGTGTATCTATCAGAAACGGTGATGAGTAAGATTGAAAATGCTTGCCTTCCGATTTATATCCGTGATAGTTTGTTGCGTAATGATATGCAAACCTTGATTGGCCTAAAGAATGTGATTGGTGTGACTACCAACTATTATGAGAACAAAGATATCATGAAGATCAAGCGAATATTATCTGAGGCTGGCATCGATATGGATACCTTTGCAAGTAATATTCCTTTTTCAGAGTTTAAGTTAAATGAGCTAGGTTTAATTCCTTGTATCGTTCAAGATTGTAAATCTAATGAAGTGCTAATGATGGCATATATGAATGAAGAAGCCTATCATAAGACCATAGAAAGCGGTAAGATGACGTATTATTCCAGAAGCCGTCAAGAATTGTGGCTCAAGGGGGAAACTTCTGGTCACTACCAATATGTGAAGCAATTAAGCCTGGATTGCGATAAAGATACCATCTTAGCTAAGGTGCAACAAATTGGTCCTGCCTGCCATACTGGAAGTCCTTCCTGCTTCTATCGTGAGTTGGTAAAAAAAGATTATGAAAATATTAGTCCAAATGTAGTGCTAAATAAGGTGTTTGATGTTATAATGGATCGTAAGAGCAATCCAAAAGAAGGTTCTTATACAAATTATTTATTTGATAAAGGCATTGATAAGATCTTGAAAAAATGTGGTGAGGAAGCAACTGAAATCGTGATTGCAGCAAAGAACCCGAATTCAGAAGAATTAAAATATGAAATAGCGGATTTCCTGTATCATATGATGGTTTTGATGGCAGATCGGGGCTTGGATTGGGATGACATCATGAATGAACTTGTGAATCGTCACTAAAAGAATAGGATGGAGGTTTTATTATGGGAGAATTCTGGTCAGCTTTAGGTGAAGCTTCAATTAAATTTGTTATATATGCTATCGTTATGACTGGCGGGATATTCGCTGGTATGAAGTTGCGAGCAAGAAAAAATAAAAAAGCATAAGAATGATTTCTAACAAAATGATACAAGATTGGTAAACTAACACATATAGCTTATGATTATGAGACTATGTGATAGGTTACCAATCTTTTTTATTTAATAGGGAAATTGCGTCGCATTTCCTATTAAATAAAAAGCCCTTCGGGCATGATGCGCAGCTTCGCGCGCGGAACAAAAGTGTACGCTTACGTTAAACTACATCGCGAGAGTGTGCGAAGCACACTTTTGTTCTAGGAAATTTCTATACTCTAAAATAAAAGAACTATGACAGAATATAGATTACTCAACAAAAAATCTGTAATTTAGACAAAACTAGTTAAGTAATTAAGTGTTACAAGAAGGAGAATATGATAAAATTATGTATGAGTTCATTTGTACACCTTAAGAAGCAATCAGCAGATAAAAGTAGGCGTTAGGAAAGGAGATCTCATGATTTCTTTGAAATTCGAAAAAATATACAAACATGATCGTAAGTTGGAACCTTGTTCCGTAGCCTTACCATATCCTAAGGGGAGATTATGGAATAAAGACAGTGTGAGGATTAAGAGTTCCGAGAGAAGTGTCATTTCACAAGCAAAGATTACGTCTTATTGGGAGGATGGTTCGATTCGATGGCTTTTTGTTCGTTTCTTGGTAAATCTACCAGGGAATAGTAGCGCTAGTATGTATGCAGAAATTGATGAAAGACTGAATGTTAGAACACCTTTAGATAAGACAGGTAAGTTAAATGATGTAGCACAGATAGATAATAATAAGGAAAATTTTGAAGGAAGAGATGCATTTTTTTGTCAAGGGATACAAGTAACAAAGCAAGGTGAATCCTTTATCATAGATACAGGAGCTCTTTCTTTTTCTACAGCCCTTGGTAGTGGTATATTTGAAGAAATCAAATTGCAGGATTTACATTATAGAAAAGAGGATTTTACAGGACCGATTGTATTGGCTAATGGTGGAAAGCACTATGAGCTTAAAATTGATTCCTGGACTCTTGTGGAAGCTGGACCAGTATGTGTAATCTTAGAGGCTAGTGGTTACCAGGTATACGAGGATGAAAGTTTGAAGGTGACTATACAAGTTAGCTCTTATTATCAAAAGCCATGGGTTGAGGTTGCATATCGCTTATTTAATAGCACGAAGAAAGAGATATCTTTTGATTCCATATCCTATCAAATCAGATCAAAGGCAGAGGTTCATCGGACTTGTGTTGCAAGCTCCAATTACCGAACGAAGATGCAGCTTTCAGAGCAAGGAGATATGGTTACTAAGATTGTGGATGCAGAGGAATTGTTATATGAAGCGAATGAGCATATTTCTGAAGTATTCTATGGAACCTTGTTTACAGATACCAATTCAGACCTTGGCGGTATATGTGCGACGATTTATCAAGCCCAGCAAAACTACCCAAAAGGTGTAACAGCATCCAAAGAGGGGATTTGCATTTCCTTAATACCAGAAGGTGCAACTAAGATTAGGATGCAATCTGGTATGGCAAGAGAGCAGCGTTTCTTGCTCCATTTACATGATAAGGCAGCTACACTGGAGGAGTTAAATCACCGAAGCTTGATCTATCAGATGCCTGATCGTCCGGCTCTAGAACCTAGAGTATATCAAGAAGCAGGAGTATTCCAGGATATATTCATGGAAGAGAAGAGGAATTTTATTGAGATTGCTCTAATTGCCAAAGCAGACAGCCATGCTCGTTGTTATGGAATGTTAAATTGGGGTGATTCACCTGATCCAGGCTATACCACTCAGGGACGGGGAAATGGAGAACCTGTTTGGACCAATAACGAATATGATTTTCCACATGCATGTGCTTTGATGTATGTAAGAAGTGGAACGAGACGTTTT